>JAFLUV010000109.1 GCA_022508635.1 Prevotellaceae bacterium | reverse complement strand
TTCGACGAAATTCTCGTGAAATGGGTACACATGAGTGCCTTTTTCCTCCCACTCGAGTGAGTGTTTAGGATCACTTGTACCACAATGTAAAGAAAAATGTAATGGATGCCTTACATATAAATGCCCTTTTCTCATCCTTTTCCGAAACGTCCCTAAATGACGTTCATTAATGAATTCGATCCAAATCATTAATCAATTCGATCGTATTCATTAATGAATCTCATCGGATAGCATAACTAAGCAAAAAACGGAGGGTTGCATATCTTTGCAAAGAAACGGGGATAAACGTAAGAACTTTTCCCATTAACGGCTGTTTCGCTCTCTGTGCCAGCTGCGATACTATTAGCAGAATATCATAATCATAACCTTCTAATGAACGATTTGGATTGAATATGTCGGCATGATGAAGTTGTATGCCAAGGCGAGAAAAACCTGAACCCGGACACGCATTTCCATTTATTTGTCGTAACTTTGCAATTACTATGAGTACGATCATCTATGATTCTCCTGTTTTCGGGCCGGTAAAAAGCCGCCGACTCGGCATATCACTTGGCATCAATCTGCTGCCAAAAGACGGCAAGTTCTGTAGTTTTGACTGCATCTATTGCGAGTGCGGCCTCAATAGCGAACGAAAAACAAAGACTCCTCTTCCTGCGCCCGACGAAGTAGAGAGCACACTCCGCGGCAAGCTCCATGAGATGAAGCAGGAAGGCATGGTACCCGACGTGCTGACCTTTGCAGGCAACGGTGAACCTACGCTCCACCCTCACTTCCCTGAAATAGCAGGCAGAGTGCGGCAGCTCCGCGACGAACTATGCCCGTCGGCAAAGATGAGCATCCTGAGCAATGCCACACAAATCCACCGTCCCGAGATACAACAAGCACTCCTCCTCTTCGACAATCCCATCCTCAAACTCGATACCGTCAACCCCGAATACATAAACCTCGTAGACCGTCCCCAGGGACACTACGACATCACAAAGCTAATCGCCAGCCTCACCAGCCTCAACGGGCACTGCATCATACAAACAATGCTCATGAAGGGAACCTACAAAGGACACGACCTTGACAACACAAGCGAGACATACATCGCCCCTTATCTCGAAGCACTCCGCCGTATCCGTCCACGCTCCGTCATGCTTTACACGCTGGATCGTGAGACTCCCGTCAGTGGACTCCTAAAGGCAGACCCAGAAAGGATGCAGGACATAGCCCGCAGCATCCGCCAGCTCGGCATCGAAGTCTCCGTCAGCTGCTGAGCCTCTTTGCCTTAAATCCGATACTCTCTATCGCACGGACAACTTCGGCCTCGTCCGCCGCCCCCATGACACTTGCCGTACCATCGCCGAGCGACACCTCAACGCTTTCCACACCATCGACGTCAGCAATCGCACGCCTCACGTTTTCGGCGCAGTGGCTACAGTCCATTCCTTCTACATTATATATAATACATCCCTCTGCCACATTTCCGTCATCCTCGTGACGATGATGCCCGAAAGGCCAAAGCGCACGCGCCAGGAGAATAAGCAATAGTGCCGTGCAAAAATAGGAAAAGACACCGATGTCTTCCCCACAACAGTCAGCATGCTGCATGACTGGAACCATGAACCACTCGCGAGGCAACAGCCTGTCGATGCCGAAAGCAAAAAGGACAGCTCCCGTAATGATGGAGAACAGATATATCAGCATCGAACGCCTGCCCAGCACCTTACCCACGACAAGGATGCTGGCAGCATTGCTGGCAGGACCCGCCATGAGCAACACCAGTGCTGCACCGGGTGTCAGTCCCTTCATCATAAGTGCCAAGGCAATAGGGATGCTGCCCGTAGCACAAAGATACATCGGAATACTGAAAGCAAGCACGAAGAGTATGCTGTACAGCGTATTCCCCTGAAAGACCGTAAACCAAGCGTCCGGCACAGCAACCGTAATGATACCTGCCGCAATCAACCCAATTGCCAGCCACTTGCCTATATCTTCCATCATTTCGCCAAAGGCATAGGCAAGAACACGCCACAGCCTCACCGCAAAGCGTTCGCCTGTATTCCTGCGCGACTCTGCCTTTTCCTTTCGAACCACCACAATCTCATCGTCCGAATCAAGCACATTGCACAGCACACCACCAAAGACAGCCGTCAGCATTGCCACAACAGGACGAATAATAGCAAAGGGCAGCCCCATAAGACTGTAGGTCGCAACAATACTGTCCACACCCGTCTGCGGCGTGGCAATGAGGAAAGAAATCGTAGCGCCCTTGCTGGCACCTTCCCTGCGGATACCCATGGCTGTCGGTATCACCCCACAGGAACATAGCGGCAGAGGCACGCCGAACAGAGCCGCCAACACGACACTGCGCAGCGAACTGCCGCCAAGATATTTCGTATAAAGTGTGTTGGGAACAAACTCATGCATCAGCCCTGCCAACAGGAATCCCAACAGCAAATAAGGCGACATCTCGCAAAGCAAATTCCAAATTTCAGTAAAAACACCCATCATAGTACCATAAATTCACTATTTCAGCCCACAAAATTACACAATTATATCCTAATCCCAAACAATCGGCAAGATAAACCGTCACTTCCTATCCTTCCAATACCACGGCATCAAAAGAAAAAGTACCGTAAATATCTCCAAACGACCAATCAACATATACGCACTCATAACCCACTTTCCCGACACAGGAACATCAGCAAAAGTACTGGCAGGACCCGTAGATCCAGTACCTGGACCAACATTACTCAGCATACTAATGCTGCTACCAAGAGCCGTATCAACATCTGCTCCAAGCAAAGAGTAGCATGTCATCGCAATAATAACCAGCAGAATATATATAAAAATGAAAGAAAGAGCCTGCCGCACCTTGTCCGTCGGCACAACCTGCCGTCCTACACGCACGCAAAGGACAGCACGGGGATGAAGCATAAGGATGAGTTCGTTGAACACACTCTTCGCACATATTATAATACGGATGACCTTGATGCCGCCCGCCGTACTGCCAGCACAAGCACCGATAGCCATGATGACAACCGTCGGCATCCAGAACGATGCACCCCAAGCAACATAGTCAAACTTCTGCGCAGAGAAACCAGTGCTCGATGCAACAGAACTAACATGAAAAAGCGCCGTGCGGAACGTTTCCTCAAAGCCCCTCGGCAAAGTATCGCACGCACTCTCAGGAACAGGAGCAAAATAAAAGAGCAACATGAACCCTACCACAGCTGCCAAAATATATGCCAGAAAGACACGCACCTCCTCATTCCGAAAAAGCACACGACTGCGACGGATGCTCATATAATAGTAAAGCGAAAAGTTGACACTACTGATAATCATGAAAAAGCTCGCCACATATTCTATGTATTTACTGTGAAAGTAGGCAATACTCTCTGAGTGCGTACTGAAACCGCCAGTTGCAATCGTAGAGAAAGCATGGCAAACAGCATCGTAGAGCGACATCGATCCTGCCCAGTAGAAAAAGGCACAGATACCAGTGAGCACCAGATAGATGAGCAATACACGACGTGCCGTGGCACCTATCTTCGGACGTAGCTTATCAAGTCCCAGACCTGTCACCTCAGCGGAATAGAGATTAGTATTCTTCATCTCATACACCGGAATAAGGGCAAAAGAGAAGACCACTATGCCCAAACCGCCTATCCATTGCGTGAGCGAGCGCCAGAAAAGCAATGCCCGCGGCAGTCCATCTATCTCACGGATGCAAGTAGCCCCGGTCGTCGTGAAGCCACTCATCGTCTCGAAGAAAGCACTCGCTACATCCATGTCTACAAGACATATAAAAGGAATCATGCCGATGAAGGAGAAAACTATCCAAGAGAGTGCCACAATAAAAAAGTTATCGGCTCGACGCATCCGTCGTCCCTTGCTCTTACGTCCAAGGAAGACACACAGAGAACCGCCTGCCATTGTGCCTAAAGCCGTGAGCAGAAAGCACAACCAACCCTCTTCACCGCTGAGAATAGCAACGACCATGGAAAGCAGGAGAAAGAAGCTTTCCATGATGACGAGTATGCCGAGTATGCCCTTCTTCAATTCCGAATCGTTTTTTTATAGTGGTTCAGGATCCTATTCCGTCCTGTCCTTCCTTATTTCTTTTTATCAAGCGCATGCTTCTCGTAGTCAATAGTGTAGTGCAGACCACGACTTTCCTTTCGCTCCAAAGCCTGACGGGTAATAAGGTATCCTACGTTTATCATGTTGCGCAGCTCGCATATATCTTTGGTCGGCTTGACACGCTTGAAGAGATGCTCTGTCTCTTCGTAAAGGAGGTCAAGGCGCTCCCAGGCACGGTGCAGTCGCAAGTCGCTGCGAACGATGCCAACATAGGTGCTCATAATCTGGTTCACTTCTTTTACATCCTGGGCTATGAGAACATTCTCCTCATTCGTCATAGTACCCTCATCATTCCACTCTGGTACATGTTCGTTGAAATCGTAATTGTCCACAACCTCCAACGAGTGTTTGGCAGCAGCGTTGGCATAAACAACAGCCTCAATAAGGGAATTGCTTGCCAGGCGGTTGCCACCATGCAACCCAGTACAGGAACATTCACCCACAGCATAGAGGCGATGGATGCTGCTCTGCCCGTCCAAATCCACCTTGATACCGCCGCACATATAGTGTGCACTGGGTGCTACGGGAATGTACTGCTTAGTGATGTCTATGCCAATACTGAGACATTTGGCATAAATGTTCGGGAAATGATGCTTTGTCTCCTCAGGATCTTTGTGTGTAATATCAAGGCATACATGATCCAGACCATGTATCTTCATCTCGTGATCAATAGCACGTGCCACAATGTCGCGCGGAGCCAGGGAAAGTCGCTCATCGTACTTTTGCATGAATTCCTCGCCGTTAGGCAGTCGAAGAATGCCGCCATAACCGCGCATAGCCTCGGTAATCAGATAGGCAGGGTGTGTTTCTTGGGGGTTGAAAAGCACAGTCGGGTGGAACTGAACGAATTCCATATCCTGCACTTTTCCCTTGGCTCGATAGACCATCGCAATACCATCGCCTGTTGCTATGTTCGGATTGGAAGTCGTAGCATAAATGGCTCCCGTGCCTCCCGTTGCCATAAGTGTGACCTTGCTCAAATAAGTATCCACTTTTCCCGTCTGAAGGTTAAGGACGTATGCACCATAACATTCTATATCCGGAGTACGTCGTGTGACACGGATACCCAAATGATGCTGAGTGATAATTTCCACGGCAAAGTGGTTCTCCAGTATTTCGATGTTAGGATGGCTGCGCACTGCCTCCATGAGACCACGCTGTATTTCGGCACCAGTGTCGTCAGCATGGTGCAGGATACGAAACTCCGAGTGCCCGCCCTCGCGATGAAGGTCGAATTCTCCATCCTCCTTTTTGTCGAAATTAACACCCCATTTCAGCAAGTCGCTGATTCCCTGCGGTGCACCTAATACTACTTGTTCTACAGCAGCAGGGTCGCTGATGTAGTCGCCCGCTATCATAGTGTCTTCTATATGTTTCTCGAAGTTATCCACAAGAAGATTGGTCACCGATGCTATGCCGCCCTGAGCTTTCGTCGTATTAGCCTCGTCAAGGGTTGTCTTACAAACGAGCATTACCCTGCCTTTGCCTGCGCTTGCGACCTTCAGAGCATAGCTCATGCCTGCCACGCCGCCACCTATAACCAGAAAATCACACTTCTTTATCATTGTCGATGAGTGCTGTTTTTACATAATAACGAGGCAAAGTTACGATTAAGTGTGCGAAAAGCAAAGGAATTTAATATTTTCTTTTGTCTTTCCAGAGGAAAAGATACTTTCGGAGCTTTGTTTGCACAGGAACTACGTGAGATTCACCTCAGCCAGGAAGAGCTCACAAAAAATGAGTTGAAAACTTGCAGGTGTCAATTAAAACAAGTAACTTTGCGGCAATTATTCCCGAACTCTAAAGAAAAGATTATGAAAGAACTGAAAGGAACTAAGACTGAGAAAAACCTCATGGAGGCATTTGCCGGCGAGAGCATGGCACGCAACAAGTACTCTTATTTTGCATCCAAGGCCAAGAAAGACGGCTATGTACAGATAGCTGCCATCTTTGAGGAGACAGCTGCAAACGAAAAGGAACACGCCAAGCTGTGGTACAAATTCCTAAATGGCGGCAGTGTGAGCGACACAGCTACCAATTTGGCAGATGCAGCCAACGGCGAGAACTTCGAGTGGACCGACATGTATGCCCGCATGGCACGTGAGGCTCGCGAGGAAGGCTTTGACGAAATTGCAGATAAGTTCGAATTGGTTGGCGCAGTAGAAAAGCACCACGAGGAACGCTACCGCCGTCTGCTTCAGAACGTAAAGGAGGGATTGGTTTTCTCTCGCGAAGGAGACGTCATCTGGCAGTGCGCCAACTGCGGTCACATCGTTATCGGCAAGAAGGCTCCAGAAACCTGCCCCACCTGCGACCACGCGCAGAGCTACTTCCAGATAAAGCCTGAAAACTATTAATTTATAATACAGGACGGAGGAATAGCTCTGTCGTCCTTGGAAGAGAGTCTCCATCACCTTAGGGCGGGCGGCACATCGCTGCTCGCCTTTACTTTATTAGAATCCAACATTTAACCATGTCAACAAAATATATTAAGTATGTTTTTTTTCTGCTCATAGCAGGATCGTGTGCATCTCAGCGAATGACACCGCAAGCTGTGCAGCAGGACAGCGGGGCGAAAACCACTTTACCGCCTATACAGACGATTCCCACGATGGTGAAAATCATGCCTGTGCCGGAACAAAAGGACTCCGTACCGCTCATACAGACGATTCCCACGATAGTGGAGACAATGCCTGTGCCAGAACAAAAGGAGACACCCGAAAGCAACGTACAGCCGCTGGTATCGCAAGTGCAACGGGCAGAAGCAGGGACATGGCAGGCAGCAAAGCAGATGGCGCTCGACTCACTTTGCCAGTCTCCTATCTTCGAGACAACACAGCTGGGACTCTACGTTTATGACCTGACAGACGAAAAACCCCTTTATGCAGTCAACGCGACACACCGCATGCGTCCGGCTTCTTGCCAGAAAATTGTCACTGCCGTCACTGCATTGCATTTCCTGAAGGGAGACTATAAGTTGAAAACTGATTTCCGTATCACTGGTAACATCGTGTCACGCACGCTCCAAGGAGACCTTTACGTTATAGGCGGAATGGATCCACTTGTCACTCGGAACGAACTGCAGCAGGTAGCAGCAAACATCAAACAGCAGACGGGTATTGATAGCATTGCTGGTACGATAGTCTACGATCTCTCCATGCGCGAGAACACGCCAATGGGCTGGGGTTGGTGCTGGGACGATGACTATGGTCCGCTCTCTGCACTGCTTGTTGACGGCAAGGACACTTTCGAGCAGTATTGGCTACAAGCACTTTCCAATGCAGGCATAGGATTGCGCAGCAAAGCAGGCATGTATGCCGTGACAGACAAGCAGGCGCGTTCGGTCTGCACCATCCATCATAGTATTGATAATCTACTGGAACCTATGATGAAAAAAAGCGATAATATCTTTGCTGAATGCCTCTTCTATCAGATTGCGGCCTCAACAGGCACGAAGTATGCGGGACATAAACAGACCACACAGCGTACAGAAGAACTGATGAAACGCATCAATCTGAACCCCGACAACTACAAGGTGGCAGACGGAAGCGGTCTGTCGCTCTATAACTATGCTTCGCCAGAGATGCTCGTATCAATGCTCAACTATGCCTGGCGCACCCCGTCCATACGTGAACATCTGTTGCCGTCACTGCCCATAGCAGGCGTTGATGGCACTTTGCAGAAGCGCATGGTCAGCACCAAAGCAGAAAGCAATGTCCGTGCCAAGACCGGTACCGTGACAGGCATCGTATCGCTGGCAGGCTACCTTACCGCCACGAATGGTCACGTTCTGACGTTCTGCATCATCAACCAAGGCATCAACACTCCTGCTCCAGGACGCTCTTTCCAAGACAAAGTCTGTCAGGA
>JAFLUV010000108.1 GCA_022508635.1 Prevotellaceae bacterium | reverse complement strand
CTATGTGGTTACTTATGACATAGGCGACGATAAACGACGCAGCAAAGTCGTGAAATTGATGGAATCTATCGGAACGCGAATGAATTTCAGCGTATTCGAATGTATGCTTACCGACATCCAATACAGGGATATGTGCAAACGCCTGGAGAAATTGGTCGTACAGCGTGAGGATTGGGTGAATATTTATCCTTTATGCCGCGAATGCTATGCACGGATTGAGTACATACCGGCATTCAAGAAAAAGTCTCCCGTAAGGATTGCCGTAGTGTGAATGCTGACCCACTAACTCCAAAACACCCCATATAACCTCCGAAAATACCACATATAGCATCTGCCATGCGAACCATAAAAAAAGAGAGAGGGAAAGCGCAATGCTTTCCCTCTCTCTCGTATGGAAACGGCCGTCAGGCCTTGGATATAATCTGCCTTTTCCGGAATCAGACGACGCCCTGAGCCATCATGGCCTTGGCAACCTTCATGAAGCCTGCCACGTTGGCACCCTTCACGTAGTTGACGTAGCCGTCGGCATCTGTGCCGTACTTCACGCAGTTCTCGTGGATGTTCTCCATGATCCAGAGCAGCTTTGCATCCACCTCTTCGGCAGACCAGCTGAGACGCTCGCTGTTCTGCGACATCTCCAGGCCGCTGACGCTGACGCCGCCTGCATTCGAGGCCTTGCCCGGGGCATAGAGGATCTTGGCTTCCTGGAAGACACGGATGGCGCCCGGGGTAGAAGGCATGTTGGCACCCTCGGCAACGGCAATACATCCGTTGGCAACCAGCGCCTTGGCCTGCTCCTCGTTCAGCTCGTTCTGCGTGGCGCAGGGCAGGGCGATGTCGGCCTTCTCGAACCAGGGCTTCGCGCCGCCGTCCACGTACTTCGCGGTGGGATACTTGTCGAGGTACTCCTTGATGCGTCCGCGGTAGACCTGCTTCAGCTCCATGATGTAGTCGAGCTTCTCGCGGTCGATGCCGTCGGGATCGTAGATGTAGCCGTCCGAGTCGCTCATGGTCATCACCTTGCCGCCCAGCTGCAGCACCTTCTCGGCTGCGTACTGTGCCACGTTGCCGGAGCCGGAGATGAGCACCTTCTTGCCCTCGACGGTCTCACCCTTTGTCTTCAGCATGGCACGCAGGAAGTAGACGGTGCCGTAGCCTGTTGCCTCGGGACGAATCAGCGAACCGCCGAACTCCAGGCCCTTGCCCGTGAGTACGCCGCTGTATTCGCGGGTCAGCTTCTTGTACATGCCGAACATGTAGCCCACCTCACGGCCGCCTACGCCGATGTCGCCTGCAGGAACGTCCGTGTCGGGGCCGATGTGGCGTGAGAGCTCCAGCATGAATGCCTGGCAGAAGCGCATCACCTCGGCACTGCTCTTGCCACGGGGGCTGAAGTCGGAACCGCCCTTGCCGCCGCCCATGGGCAGGGTGGTGAGCGAGTTCTTGAAGGTCTGCTCGAAGGCAAGGAACTTCAGGATGCCCAGGTTCACGCTCTTGTGGAAGCGGATGCCGCCCTTGTAGGGGCCAATGACGTTGTTGTGCTGTATGCGATAGCCCATGTTTGTCTGGATCTGTCCCTTGTCGTCCATCCAGGTCACGCGGAACTGATACACACGGTCGGGAATGCAGAGTCGCTCGATGAGGTTTACCTTGTCAAACTCAGGGTGCTTGTTGTACTCCTCCTCGATGGTGCTCAGCACCTCTTCCACTGCCTGATGATACTCGGGTTCATTGGGGAAGCGTCTTTTCAGATCTTCCAAAACTTTCTTTGCGTCCATAATAAAATAAAATTTAATTAAAGCTAACGTTTATAATATGTTATCCGGGTGTAAAATTACTGAGAAAAGCACAATCCTGCAACTTTTTGTAAGAAAAAGTTCAAAAAGAAGCGCATTTTGATACTTTTCTTGACATATATCATCATATTCTTCCACTCATTCCCTAATATGCAAACGTCAGCGGGAAGACGCTTATCTCATTGCCCTTCTCAGCATCGCGCAGAGCCAGCGCGCAGTTGGCCAGGGTAGAGCCAGTCGTCATCACGTCGTCCACCAGGAGCAGGTGCTTGCCGCGCCACCCTTCGAGCCGGGATGCCCTGTAGATACCCTCTGCGTTCTTACGCCGCTGCTCATTGCTAAGCTGTGTCTGCGAAATACGGTTCTCCGTGCGGCGGAGCAGGTTCACCACCGGCAGCCCCGTCACCTCCGACATGCCACGAGCCAGCAACTCCGCCTGATTGTAGCCGCGTTGCCATTTCCTCCAGCGCGTCAGAGGCACAGGAACCAAGGCATCTATCTCGTCCCAGAACCCCGACTTCATAGCCTCCATGGCAGCCCATCTGCCCATCTTCACGGCAAGATCGCTCTTTCCGTGGAACTTAAAGTCAATGACAA
The DNA here is from genome assembly GCA_022508635.1 of Prevotellaceae bacterium. Taxonomy (GTDB): domain Bacteria; phylum Bacteroidota; class Bacteroidia; order Bacteroidales; family Bacteroidaceae; genus Physcousia. The sequence goes on along the minus strand of JAFLUV010000108.1, from coordinate 5,706 downwards.
GGTTATGGTATGGCGAAAAGTGATTGTAGGAAAAGAACGTTGTCGCATGCTTGATGTCGGTCCAGTCCCAAAGCCTCCGAAGCAACGAGTTATCCTTGATGTCTGTAGAACGAAAGCGCGGAAATCCGATAGCGCAAAAAGCACACATCACGTCTTCGCCCCTCATCAGCAGTTTATTGCACACCGGACAGCACCGCGGCAATAGCAGTTCCTTCAAGTCAGCAATCAGGTTCACTCACGTACACATATACAGACGACAATGTAAAAGCAGGCTTTTTTGCCTATGAAAGCACAACGCCGAGACGCGCAGGCAAGGTGATCATAAGCGGCTTCGTTGCAGAGAACGGAACAGTTATCTTCTTACGATCCAGTAAATTGGTCAGAGTAATCTCCTCCTTCTCTTTAATACGGGAGAATGTAAAGAAATGTTCAGGAAAGTTGAGCGTAATGCTCTCTTCCGTATCGGAGAAATTCGCGATGACTATCGCAAACTTCTTTTTCGTATGGCGAATAAAGGCATACTGCCGGTGCAGATGCTGGTTAGCATACATCAGATCGAAGAAAGCGCCATTGGCAAAAACGTCCCGCTCACGAAGTCGCAGGATTTGCTGATAACACGTGCGAAGCGCCTGTTCCTCAGGCAGCATCAGTTTGCCGTCGAATCTTCCTCTGTTGCGCCACCGACGGATGCTTTGCACGCTCCAGTAGTCGAAAATAGTCGTGCGACCGTCCCTGCCACTGAAACCTTCCTCGTCCATACCACGCTCGCCAAGCTCCTGTCCGAAGTAGAGCATGAAGGGACGATGCATAAGGCTGCTGACGAGCAGGGCAGGCAGAGCTGCTTTTGCATCACCGAGCAAGAAATCGCTGGCAAGTCGCTGTTCGTCATGATTCTCCAGGAAATTAAGCATGCGACCGTTGATATCGTCTACCGATTTCCAGCAATCCGTGATGGTATGCGTGCTCTGTCCACGACAGACACTGAGCAGTGTATCGTAGAGCCCGACCTTATCGTAAAGGTAATCAAACTGCCCGCGATGGATATAGGAACGGTACAAACCGGGATTGTATACTTCTGCAATGAATATAATTTTAGGATATGCCGCCTTGACTTGTGGCACAGCCCACTCCCAGAACTCAACGGGAACCATTTCTGCCATGTCGCAGCGAAAGCCGTCGATGCCCTTTGCAGCCCAGTAGAGCAAGATGTCTAACATCTTATGCCAAGTGTTGGGAGTAGGGGAGAAGTGTGCCTTATGTCCGGAAAGATAGTCGATGCCGTAATTCAGCTTGATCGTCTCGTACCAGTCATTGCGTCCTGGCCAGGCTGTAAAGTTGTCGTTACCGGTTGCCTTTGCAGGCTTTTCCTCGTAAGTACTATCGGACATGATATTGTCCAGATGTAGCTGTTCAAAAGGAAGATAGTAGAAGTTGTTGTCAGGTGAAAAGGACTGTGATGTATTGTCGTCCTGACCAAGGTCGCGAACACCTTTTGGCTTTGCATCCGAATAGTACTGACGAGCTACATGGTTGGGAACAAAGTCGATGATAACCTTCAGCTTTGCCCTGTGAGAGCGCCGTATGAGCAGTTCGAACTCATGCATGCGCACTTTCGGATGATTCGCAATATCAGGGTCTATGTCATAGTAGTCGCGGATTGCATAAGGGCTTCCTGCCTCACCTTTCACCACATCGGGATTGTCGGAAGGAATATCGAAGGACGGGTAACCTGTCTTGCTGGCATGTTCAATGACACCTGTATACCATATATGAGTACAGCCAAGGCTCCGAATTTCGTTCAGAGCCTTGGCTGTAAAGTCCCGCATAGTCCCGCATCCGTTCCTTGTCTTGGAGCCAAAGGGTATGCACATCTGTCTGTCTGCGCCAAAAAGGCGAGTAAAGACTTGATATATTATCATTGTATACCGCTTATTGTAATGCTGTCGTTACCCTTGGCTATCTTGGAAATCATGCCCTGCAATGCCTTTCCGGGACCACATTCCGTGAACTCCGTGGCACCAGCTGCAATCATGTTCCGCACCTCTTGTGTCCAACGGACACTTGCTGTGAGCTGACGGGTGAGGTTGTCCTTTATCTCGACAGCATCAGTGTGAGCCTGTGCATCAACGTTCTGATAAATAGGACATCGAGGTGTGTGGAACTCTGTCTTTTCGATAGCTGCCTGCAACTCATCCTTGGCGGGCTGCATAAGTGGACTGTGGAAGGCACCTCCGACAGGCAGCACAAGGGCACGCTTGGCACCAGCTTCCTTCAGCTTCTCGCAGGCTACGTTCACTTCTGCTACATTGCCACTGATAACTAACTGACCAGGACAATTGTAGTTAGCAGGAATAACAACGCCTTCACTTGCAGCACTCACCTCCGTGCATATCTGTTCAATGGTTTCGTCGGCAAGGCCAATGACGGCTGCCATGGTGCCGGGAGCAGCCTCACAAGCCTTCTGCATAGCCATCGCACGGGCATATACCAGACGCAGACCATCCTCGAAAGAAAGCGCTCCAGCTGCAACCAAGGCACTGAACTCGCCAAGGCTGTGACCGCCCACCATATCGGGTTGAAACTCATCACCCATGCAAATAGCCGTGATGACACTATGCAAGAAGACGGCAGGTTGTGTTACTTTCGTCTGCTTCAGTTCCTCAGCATCGCCCTCGAACATAATGTCCGTAATACGGAAGCCAAGTATCTCGTTTGCTTTTTCATAAAGTTCTTTTGCCTTAGGATTACTGTCATAGAGCTCTTTGCCCATGCCTGTAAATTGTGATCCCTGACCTGGAAATACAAATGCTTTCATGTGTTTCGTTTGTGTGTTTCGTTAAATTCGGTGCAAAGATACGAAAATAATATCAATTATCTACCCTTGTTATTATAATTAAATGTACGGTACGCGTGTACTACCACTCGTCGACATGCTGTTCCTTCCTGAACTTGTCAAGCTGCAACTTCAAGCGGTTCAGGTGTCTTGCATATTTTTTCTCATTTACTACATTATGAAGTTCGTTGGGATCTTTCTTGATGTCATAGAACTCATCGTATGTTCCGTTCGGACCGTAGAAGTGCAGCAACTTATATCTGCCGTCACTCACACCGTCGTGCCGGCTGACGTTATGTTCTGCAGGGAAATCATAATAGTGATAATAGAGATATTCACGCCATTCCTTAGGCTCCTTTCCTTTATTGCTCAAGACAGGCAGAAGCGTCTGCCCTACCATCTGTTGGGGCTTCTCTGCATCAGCTATATCAAGAAATGTGGGAGCAAAGTCGATGTTCTGTACGAGGGCATCGCTGGTCTGCCCGCCCTTTAAACCTGGAGCGCAAACGAGTAAGGGTGTACGGAAAGACTCTTCGTACATGAAACGTTTGTCGAACCATCCATGCTCTCCCATATAGAACCCTTGGTCGCTAGTGTAAACAACAAGTGTGTTGTCCATCAGACCGTTTTCCTCCAGATAATCGAGCAGGCGACCTACCTGTTGGTCTACGCTGTGGATAACGCGCATGTAGTCACGAATGTATCGCTGATACTTCCATTGTAGAAGTTCGTCGCCAGTAAGGTGCTGCGCAAGCATTGCTTCATTGCGCGGAGTGTAGGCAGATTCCCATTTTTCTCGTTGTTCAGGCGACATGCGTGAAAGTTGGTGGCGGAATGCATCGCCGTTACGTTCGTGGGTATAGCCCATACCAGGCTTTATTTGTGTGACCTTCAAGTCGTAGCACATCTCCATGTCTTTTTCAATGCTCATCTCTTGCTCATGTGCTGCACGTCCCCGAGTGGCATAGTCATCGCGGAAGGTTGCAGGCAGAGGAAATTCGATGTCTTCGTAAAGATCCAACATATCGATGGGCGGCATCCAGTTGCGATGGGGAGCCTTGTGATGAACGAAGAGAGCAAATGGTTTTTCACGGTCGCGCTCTTCAAGGAAGCGTATGGCATGGTCGGTGATAAGATTTGTGACATAACCCCTTTCTGTGATGTATTTGCCTCCGCTGTCTTTCGAACGGAAACCAGGATCATAGTATTCACCCTGTCCGGAGAGTATGTAGTAACTATCGAAGCCTTTCGGGTCGCAAAGCATGTGCCACTTTCCCATCATACCCGTCTGGTAGCCAGCTTGCTGAAGGTATTCACTGACGAAGGGAGCTTCGGGGTCGATGGGGCAGTCCAGCGTACGCTGTCCGCTCTGGTGACTGTACATGCCTGTCATCAGGCAGGCACGGCTTGGTGTGCTAAGTGAGTTTTCTACATAGGCACGACGAAAGAGCATGCCGCGCTCTGCAAGACGGTCGATGTTGGGGGTAGGAGCCAATTGCCCCAAAGGATGTTCGTAGGCACTTATAGCTTGATAGGAATGGTCGTCACTCATGATGTAGACGATGTTCCAGCGCTGGGCTTGTGCTGCACTTGCAGCACAGCTGCCAAGAAGGATGAGTGGGAGCTTGTTCACGATATAGTATTTAATGGTGGAAAATATGTTGTACGCTCTTGCGCGATTGATATCTCTTGCATGATACGGGTCACGTAGGGGAGGACGATATGGCACTCCTGTTTGTTTTCGATGAGGGCGAGAAACTCACTGAATTCATAGTTGAGACGATGGCGACCAGTTTCACTCTTATAGGTGACAGGCTCTTTACCTCTTTGGTGGAGCGTAAAGGAGTCAAGTATACTCACCGAACCGTGTATCTCGATATATCCGTCCTCGCCTTGGATGCAGCCATAAGAGAGTCCGTCAGAGTCCTTTGATGCACTAAGGACAGCCACTGAAGTAGGGTAGTGGCATACCAATGTGCCACTGGTGTCTATACCATTGTAGCCACGGTTCCAGTCGTAGCGTACTGTTCTGGGCGGTCCGAACAGGCCGATGGCAAAGCATAGGTTGTAGATGTTGAGGTCAGCAAGTGTGCCTCCTGCCATGGCAGGGTCAAAAACAGGTGTCAGCTCGCCGCGCAGATAGCGGTCATAGCGACTGCTACGCTGGGCAAAGTTGCAGTGCACCATGCGGACTACACCTATCAAGGGCAGAACTTCCTGCAACTGGCGGAAGAGCGGCATATAAAGCAAAGAGAATGCGGGCAGACAATAGACGCAACGCTGTATTGCAGTATCAATAAGTTCTTCTGTCTGAACACGATTTACTGCGACCGGCTTCTCAATAATGACATTCTTTCCAGCTGTCATCGCTTGCATCGCATATTCGTGGTGAACATGGTTGGCGTTGGCAATGTAAACAAAATCTGCTTCTGCCTCCTGAAGCATCCTCTGATAGTCAGTGTAGACAAAACCTGTCGGTGCATACGCCATGCAGAGGTCGATGGCGTGCTCCACACTTTGTTCGCGTGCATAGATGCCAGTCACTTCTATCTTGTCATGGAAATCCTTGTGCAGAAGTTTCAGCACTTCTTCAGCGATTTTACCTGTTCCAACTATAGAAATTTTCATTGTTTCTAAATAGTATATGGTGTAAAGTTGTATGCGACCAGTTGCAAAGTTAAGAAATTATTTCAACCTACCCAAAATATATCGGACAAAAACATAGAATGTAATAAAGAAAGGAAAGTCTCTTGTAATATAATCGTCATTATGTTTAGTATAATGCCATCAAAAAGGTAACGCTGCAAACACATTGCATGCCATATAACAGACTATGACAAGCCGTCTATTTCGCCCTCGGTTGTGAGATTGAT
>JAFLUV010000107.1 GCA_022508635.1 Prevotellaceae bacterium | reverse complement strand
TACCTCGTCTGGAAGTAGTATACTACCTCGTCTGGAAGTAGTATACTACCTCGTCCGGAAGTAGTATACTACCTCGTCCGGAAGTAGTATACTACCTCAGCCGGAAGTAGTATACTACCTCAGCCGGAAGTAGATACTACTTATAGCCGGAAGTAGATACTACTTTTTTCGGATGCTTTTTGCAGTGCCGGGACGAGGTCTCCGGAAGGGCGGAATTCTCTCCGGAAACTTGCGGCGACGGCACCCTTTTCTCCGGCGATATTAGCCCGCAGAAATGCTGCCTCGTGCCTTTCCGGCAGGACGCGGAGGCAGGGCGGCTCCTGCCACGGAGACAAGGCTTCTTCGCAGCTTTATGCCCTGGAATGGGGAAGACGGACGATGAAAGAGGCTCTTTTTTCCGAAAAATCCCTCGCTTTCCTGATTTTTCCGTGCACAGACACGTGCGGTTAGAAGATTTTTGCCTATCTTTGCGTCCGGATTGAGCCAGACTCTTTCCAAGACATAAGAAGAAGCGTTGTGCTTGTCTCATATTTGGAAACCTGAGAAATTTTCAATAGAGTATGGGAGGGCATGGTGGTTCTCACGCTAAGCGTGGGCTGCTATGGTTACATCTATACTCTATGGGTTTTCTCAGGACCTCCAAATACGTGATGTAGTATTGCAGTTCCATGCTTCACGTGTATATATGACTAAAGGATCCTGAAGGAACTGCCCGGATCACTGGTTTTTCAGCTATGAAAAAAACAATGATGACAAGGCGCACTACAGCCCTCATGGCAGTGGTGCTCCTGACATCCTCCGCAGTCAGCGCGCAGGAGACGGGGACGGACTCCGCCACCGGAAACGAAGAAGTCCGAAGCGAAACCGGCAACTCGCCGCAAAGCCTCACGGACGACTTCGAACAGACAGAGACCATCGTAGCGGAAAAGGGAAGGAAGTGGACCTTCACGCCGCTGGAAGGAGTCTGGGACCGCAAGAAGTACTGGAAGCTGGCATTCAACCTTCCGCGCACAGAACGTACCGACGGGGTGGACATGACGTGGAAGACGGCCTTCTCCATCTCCCTTCAGCAGGGCCGCAACCTCTACTTCCACTCCAAGCCGCTCTGGGGAATGGTGAAGTTCGGACTTGACTACGGCTTCATGGACCTCAGCTACTCAAAGCTCAAGCTCAAGGACATAGAGGCCTTCCCGTCTGAAGGCACCGCCGCAGGCTCGAACCCGGACGGCTTCGACGACATCGTAAGTCCAGAGCCCGACCGCCCCGGCATCTCCTCAATCATGGAAGAGATGGGCATAAACCTCGGCATGCACAAGATCGACTATAGCCTGCACGTCGGACCCACCATCAATGTCAACCCTTGGAAGCACCTCATCGTCTCGCTCTACTTCCACGCAAAGCCCACCGCAACCGGCATCATCGAGAACGAAAACTTCTCCTACGGCTTCGGAGTAGCATTCGCAGCAGGCTTCTCCGCCTCCTACAAAGCCCTGACCATCGGAGTCGAAGGCCAGTGGAGCAAGATCAAGTACAAGCAAATGTCCTTCAACGAAGACTACGACGAAGACCTCAGCTACGACGAAGACCTCGGCTACGAAGACTTCAGCATATCCAACATCTTCAACACCGAAACCTTCAAGCTCCGCCAGCGAGGACCGCGCCTGTACGTAGCAATAAGATTCTAAACTTACAAAAAAACAACGCAATCATGAAATTTAGAAGTTTCTTTCTGCTTGCCTGTGCAAGCCTGATGATGTCGGCATGTATCGGCATAGACCCGGACGATGATAAAGACGGCGGCACTCCGCCTTCAGGATCATCAAACACCCCACCTTCAGGAGCACTGCCTTCTGCAGAATTTACCCTCAACGACCTGCCTGCAGAGTCGTATGCCAATGAAGCCGTGCGCATCGAGGCCAAGGAAAGCGAGTCGGGAGACCTCCCTTTCTCTACGTTTGAACTATTCCCCGACGGCACCTATCTCATGACCTATTCGTACAACTACGACTATTCAGAGACAAATTCCCTCAAGACAAGAGCCGATAGTGCTGCCGTCTTCCACCAAAGAACCGGCACGTTGCTTACGCGAAGCGCGGCAGACGATAACGGCACGACTTACTTTTATGGCGGCGAATACGGCACATTCGAAGTCGTCCGACACAAAGTATATCGCCTCAGCAATGGCGACGAAATAGACCTCACAGAGCTGGGAGAGAGCCAGATATACTACTCCAGAGGCGGGCGCACTTCTACGGTCTACGTCGAAGAGACAAGCTCTCGGTCAAGTGATGCAACGAAGAGCCTCTGCCGTACCTGGGACTTCAACAGCCTCGAAATGTGGGTCTATTTAAATGGAAAATATGTCGACCATGTGAAGATCGTACCAGATAGCAGCGATTACGGAGACGACGAACTGGCCGAAGAACTCGCCGATGCTCTGGGCGACGCAGTAGCAGACAAAGTAATATTCTCCAAGAATGGCACCTACCTGCTCATTACACCCGATGGCAGCGCACACCTGAGAAACTGGAGATGGCAGGACGAACAAAATGGAATCCTCTACTGGAGCGATAACAGCATGGGAGGACAAACCGACGGTTCCCTCACAGTCCGCTTTGCAGGCAAACAGATGCGTTTCTATGAAGACTACACCACAAATGCTGAAGGAAACAGCGTACGAATGGTCATCGTCACGACGCTGACCGCGGTTCTGTAATCAAGGCTTCGCCGACCACGGTCAATTCGAGAAAGGGGTACTCTGGGATGAGTATCCCTTTTTTGCTACCTGGCCGAAATTCATACTGTCCGGTGAAGCTGACAAAAAAGAGCTTGGCTCATACCATCAGGCAAAACTGCATGGAAAGGTCGTTCTTGCAGGGACTCATGATGGTTTGCAGGCCGCTGCCCTGCTCGTTGCGGTCAAAGTACCGCACTGCGGCATAGCTTGCTTCAAGCATCCAGTGCCTGTCCTTGCTTTGCCAGCAGCAGGTGAGGGTGGCGTGCATGCCGTGGCCATAGAACGATGCCGAGGAGACGCTGCTGTGGAGCGCTGGCCGCACGACATGGATGCGACTCAGGTAGTCGTCGGTGCGGAAATATCCTAACTGTCCGTCGAATCGCAAGCCGGGTCTTGGCATGGTGCAGCGTACTCTCTGCGCAAGCATTGCACCGGTGCTGCCAAGCACGCGGTGGAGCGCTGCCGTCGTCTGCCAATGCCAATGGCGCGAGGGTTCGTAGCTCCAGCGCGTCGTCAGGCGGTGATGAGGCTCCATGATGTCGGCACTCTCCTTGCGCTTCAGGTGGTAGCGTGCCGAGAGGGTGTGCCGTCGCGCAATGGTGTGCGTGCCCTGCAGCATGAAGTCCTGTCCCGTGCTGCTGTGCGTCATACGGAAACGTGGCCAGGGATGGTAGAAGAAGTCGGCGTAGGCGGTCAGCGACAAGCCTGTCAGCGGCTCAGCCAGCAGGTGCAGGAGGATGCCGCTCTCGTTCTGGGCGTTGCCGTTCTCGGCAAGAGCATTGCTGTAAAAGGAATAGTACTGGTAGGCATAGAAGCGCTGCACGGCGGAAAGTACGTATCGGCGGCTGAAGGTCCACGAAGCACGGTTGATGGTAGCTATGCCGCTGCGGGCAGTGCTGTAAGCGGTTTCGCCTGCCAGCGAAAGGCGATAGTGCGTGTAGCCATAGTTCAGGCCCATGGCTCCGAAGTTCTCTCCTCTCGGATAGATGGCACGATACGGCTGGGTGCCGGGATTGAGGGTGCGGCTGAACTGCTGCCAGTAACCCGTCGCTCCTATGTGGAAGCCTCTGCCCTGCCAGTCGACATTGCCGCCCGCTACGGTGCTGCCCACGTTGCGACGACGATCCCATTCGGTGCGCGTGCGGTGGTAGCCACTGCTGAGCAGTGTCTGTACCTCTCCCTTGTCGGTCAGTGTGGCATCACGCTTGCGATGGGAGGCAAATAGGCTGAGACGGATATCTCTGCCCGGCGATAGCGTGACCGCAGCACCGCGAAAGAAGTTTGTCTCGTCCATTCCCGTCATGGGTCGTAAGCCGCTCTGCACCTTGAGGGACGGCGCTGTCTTGCTGCTCCAGGTGCTGTTTCCCAGTACGAGGCCTTCGCCAAAGCCGATGCGAAAGTCACCTGCTACGGCTCGCCGCACGCAGCCCATGTCCTGAAGTGCAACGTATGCACCATAGCTGTCATAGAAGCGTTCGCCGGCATCCTTCTCTATGCGCAGTCCCGCGGAGAAGTGGTGGCTTCCCGACAGCGTGTAGCGTATGCGGTGGTAGAGTGGATCGCCCCGGTAGCCATCTGGTCGCAGCTGTCCGTTGCGGTAGTAGAGCGGCACGTCGAGACGCGTGGAGAAATTATGGTGCAGCCGGTTCGGGGAACGTTGGGACGGCAGCTGTTCTGCCTCGGCATAGGTGAAAAGTGAAAGACGACGGCATGTGGCATCGTCAAGAAGCGGTACGAGACGCAGCTCGGAGAGCGTCTGCATCTGCCCGTGAAAGTAGATGTAGGCATGTATCTGCTCAATCTGTTTGTCCGAGAGGAACGGCAGCTGCCGGAGATCGCTGATCGTTGCGGTATTAATGTTCAGGGGATGTTCGAAGAGTTCCTTGAGATCTTGCAGGCAGAGTTGTAGGTCTTCTTCGTCTGCCCTCTCTTCGTCGCTCATGTATTCCTCAACAAAGTCATCCCACAACACCTTCCCCTGCTTTTGTTCCTCCGTGGAAGAGAGGACCTGAGCGTATGTTTCCCCAACTACAAGGAGAAGCAAGAAGAAAGCTAACCGGCGCATAGGTTTGTATCAGAGGGTGTGGTGTTCATGTTGCATGAGGTGTCCTTCCCTACAGAGGTGGAGAGAATCCATTCGGCAAAGATGCGAGCAGCACTCTCCACCTTACTGGCGCAGGGGCGAATACGATAGTATGCCTCATTGCGTTCGGCGGGTTGTACGGTGTGTGTCTCAATCTCAACGTTGCTCATCTGCAACAGTTCAGCACAAATGATGCTGCCGTTTCTCTGGCGGAAGGTTTCGAGGAGCTGGCGTGTGAACTGGTAGCATACGGCCTTTCCTTCGCGGTCGTTGCCTCGGATCTGTCCTTTCTCCAGACCGGCAAGCATGACCAAAGCCGAGCAAGTGCCGCACATCATGCGCATCCTTCCCACGCCACCGCCAAAGCCGGCACTGATGCGCAAAGCCATTTCTCTGTCCAGTCCGTAGCGGTCGGCAAATGCGGTAACGACACTCTGGCAGCAGCCATAGCCCTGCATGAAGAGTTCAACGGCATTCTGTACCTGCTGTTCTATTGCTTCTGTCGCCGCTCCGTTCATTTCTCCCGCACGAGCTTTTTGATGTCGTTGAGCTTACTTAGTGCCTCAAAAGGGGTCAGGTTATTGATATCCAAACCGAGAATCTCGTCGCGTATCTGGCAGAGGACAGGGTCGTCAAGCTGGAAGAAGTTCATCTGTACGCCTTTCTCTGCTTCAGAGCCCGTCTTGATTCTGCCCACGGGGTCTTTGTGGTTTACAGAACCCTCGAGTTGTTCGAGGATGGTCTCTGCCCGTTGCACGATGGCTCTGGGCATGCCGGCTATCTTGGCAACGTGTATGCCGAAGCTGTGTTCCGAGCCGCCGCGCTCTAATTTTCGAAGGAAGATGATCTTTCCGTCAACCTCCTTGACACTGACGTTGAAGTTCTTTATGCGCTGGAAGTTGCGCTCCATCTCGTTCAGTTCATGATAATGTGTGGCGAAGAGCGTACGAGCACGTCCCTTGCGGCTTTCATGAATATATTCCACGATGGCCCACGCTATGGAGATACCGTCGTAGGTACTCGTACCGCGTCCTAACTCATCGAAAAGCACCAGGCTGCGTTCTGAGAGGTTGTTCAGGATGTTTGCCGCCTCGTTCATCTCCACCATGAAGGTGCTTTCGCCGATACTGATGTTGTCACTTGCCCCGACGCGAGTGAATATCTTATCCACATATCCGATATGCGCGCGTTCGGCTGGTACGAAACTGCCCATTTGTGCCAGCAGCGTGATAAGGGCAGTCTGGCGGAGCAGGGCACTCTTACCTGCCATGTTCGGTCCGGTGATGATGATGATTTGTTGTTGCTGTGTGTCAAGGAAAACATCATTTGGAACGTAGCGTTCGCCTACAGGGAGCTGCTTTTCTATGACGGGATGACGTCCGCCATGTATGTCAATGGCATCACTATCATCTACAATGGGACGTATGTAGCGGTTCTCCTGTGCACTTTGGGCAAAGGAGAGAAGACAATCAAGTTGTGCCAAGAGCGAAGCATCCTGTTGGATGGGGGTGATATAGTGTGCAATGGCAGTAACAAGCTGGTCAAACAGCTGCGCTTCGAGGCTGAAGATGCGTTCCTCTGCACCCATTATCTTGTCTTCATACTCCTTAAGCTCTTGGGTGATGTATCGCTCTGCCTGTGTGAGTGTCTGCTTACGTATCCATTCGGATGGCACGTGGTCGCGGTAGGTATTGCGGACTTCAAGGTAGTAGCCAAAAACGTTGTTATAGCCTATCTTTAGGCTCTGTATGCCCGTTTTCTCTATCTCGCGTTGCTGCATCTCCAACAAGTAGCTTTTTCCTTGGTATGCGATGCGACGCAAGTCATCCAACTCTGCGTTGATGCCATCTGCAATGATGCCACCGTTTGTTGTGAGCAGTGGAGGGTCTGGACGCACCTCTCGGGCAATGCGGTCGCGTATGTCAGCACAGAGATCCAGTTGACTGCCTATGTCGTGCAGTGTGTGGTCGTCCGAAGCGAGGCACATCTGCTTAATGGGATCCACAGCTTGTAGGGCGATGTGGAGTTGTATTACATCGCGTGGGGTAACACGCCGTGCACTCACCTTTGATATGATGCGCTCCAAGTCGCCCACCGTGCTCAGCCGTTCCAGTACGGAATCTCTCAAGTTGGGGTCGCGGAAAAAATACTCCACGACGTCCTGTCGCTTTGTTATTTGTGTGGAGTCTTTCAGGGGAAAGAGCATCCAGCGGTGTAGCATACGTGCGCCCATTGGGGTGACGGTGCGGTCAATGATGTCCAAGAGCGATGCGCCGCCTTCGTTCATGCTGCTTACCAGTTCGAGGTTGCGGACGGTGAATTTGTCGAGCCGGACATGCGTGTCCTCTTCAATGCGCCTCAGCGTCGTGATGTGTGCGAGCTGTTGGTGCTGTGTCATTTCCAGATATTGCAGGATGACGCCACTTGCCACTATGCCGCTTGTCATGTGCTCTACGCCGAAACCCTTAAGGTTGCTTACCTCAAAGTGGCGCAATAACTTTTGGCGGGTGGTCTGTTCTGTGAAGGCCCAGTCATCGAGTTCAAAGGTGACATAACGTATTCCGAATGCCCCTTCAAACATCCCCTTCTTACCGCGTTCGTAGAGTACTTCCTTCGGTGAGAAGGAGGCCATGAGCTTATCAATATAGTCAGTTGTACCCTCTGTGACGAGGAATTCGCCGGTACTGATGTCAAGGAGAGCCATGCCGCAGGTTTGCTTACCGAAGTGAATGGCGCAAAGGAAATTGTTCTCCCTGTGGTTAAGTACCGTTTCCGACATGGTTACACCAGGTGTGACGAGTTCCGTGATACCGCGTTTGACGAGTTTCTTCGTCATCTTCGGATCTTCGAGCTGGTCGCAGATTGCCACACGTTTGCCTGCTCGTACGAGCTTCGGTAGATAGGTGTCAAGGGCATGGTAGGGGAATCCTGCCATCGCAGTACTCTCCGTTGCACCCGCCTTGCCATTGTTCCGTCGTGTCAAAGTAATGCCGAGTATCTCAGCAGCAATGACGGCATCGTCGGCATACGTCTCATAGAAATCACCGCAGCGAAACAATAGCAGAGCCTCGGGATGTTTTGCCTTGAGGTCGTAGAATTGTTTCATCATCGGTGTCAGCGTCTCTTTTGCCATGTCTGTGTCAGAACTGAGGTGTTTGAACTGAACTACTATTCGCCTTGACACCAACAAGATTTGCCTTGGAGTTGACAAGCTTTCATTACGCAAAGATACAGCTTTTTTCTCTTTTCTGCAAATGGTCTACTTATTTTTAACGTGAGTTCGACGAATTCACGTTACATAAGGAAACATAGGTTCGTGAGGCGC
>JAFLUV010000106.1 GCA_022508635.1 Prevotellaceae bacterium | reverse complement strand
GCACGAACGGAGCCATGCGCAAGTGCTTCAAGAGCGACAACATCGAGAACGGACTATCGAGCCGTATCCTCGTGGCGGAGATGCCCGATTCCAGCTTCTCGAAACTGCCCAAGTTCGGCCGGCGCTCGGCAGACGACGAGCGTCGCATACAGGAGGCCGTGGCACGGCTCAGGGCAGCCAGAGGCCTCGTAGACACGCCACGCCTGCGCAAGGCAATCGAGGAATGGGTGGAGCAGAAGCGCGTAGAGGCCGCCAAGGACATCGACCACGTGAAGGACGTCTACCGCAAGCGCGCCGCCGTCATCGGCTTCCGCTCGGGCATCGTCTTCCACCTGCTCACGGGCATGGAGCACGAGACGAGCCAGTGCCTGGACTTCGCCGTCATGATGGCAGACTACGCACTGGCAGGACAGATCGCAGCCTTCGGCGAGGCATTGCAGAACCAGTACGTGGATGCCCGCGACGAATGCAGGCGATACGGTGCCAACCACTCCGTCTTCGACCAGCTGCCCCCTGTCTTCACGATGGACGACGTGCGCACGCTGAAGCGCGACCGATGCTCGGAAGCCTCCATCCGTGTAATCATATCACGATGGATGCGCGACGGATGGATAGAGAAGGCCGACGCAAAGCACTGGGAAAAGAAGGCAAAAGTGTAACATTGTTACATTGTAACATGTTACATTAAGCATGTTCCGGTATTGCGGTCTGCTCACGATGCACCGGCCGCGGAAAAGGTAAAGGGGGCTCTCCAGCCCCCTTTTGCCAATCTGTAGTCAAACACGTGACAAGGCACACGGAACCAGTGGCTCGCCGCTGTGCCCGTGTCCCCCTACTCCTTCACCTTCTTCAGGATGCAGGCAGTGCGCGTGGGAAGGTAGAGCTTGAGCCAGCCCTTGTCCTCGCGAGCCAGGCGGCCGTCGTAGACGGTATAGTGGATGAGCCTGTCGTCGTTGAAGCCATTGCCGCCGAAGTCGGGATTGTCCGTATTGAGGATGTATTCGTAAGCACCCTGCTCCACCATGAAACCATAGCCGGTATAGGAATTGAAGGGGCTGAAGTTGAAGAAGAAAAGGAGATCGCCGCGACGGAAAGCAAAGACCTGGTCACCGTCATTGTGCCATATCTCCAGGACATTCTGTTTCTCAAACCCCCTGTGTTTCTTCGCCACCTTGAGCATTGCAGTGTCAAAGTCGTTCAGATAGTGGAAGCACAGTTCCTTGTTGTCGACGAGGTTCCACTGGCGGCGGGCATACTTGTAGCTCCATCCGTTGCCCTCGCGGGGGAAGTCGACCCATTCGGGATGTCCGAACTCATTGCCCATGAAATTGAGGTAGCCGCCATTGATCGTGCCGAAAGTGGCAAGGCGAATCATCTTGTGCAGTGCGATGCCGCGGGTGACGTTTGAATTCTCGTCGCCCTTCTTGAAGTGCCAGTACATATCGCTGTCGATGAGACGGAAGATGATGGTCTTGTCGCCCACGAGTGCCTGGTCGTGACTTTCTGCATAGGAGATGGTACGCTCGTCACGACGACGATTCGTGAGTTCCCAAAGTATGGAGCTCGGCTTCCAGTCCTCGTCGCGAAGTTCCTTGATGATTTTTATCCAATAGTCAGGAATGTTCATGGCCAGGCGGTAATTGAAGCCATAGCCGCCATCCTTGAAGGGCAGTGCCAGGCCGGGCATGCCGCTCACCTCCTCGGCGATGGTAATGGCATTCTTGTTAACTGCATGGATAAGCTCGTTGGCAAGGGTCAGGTAAGTGATGGCATCGCCGTCCTGGTGACCATTGAAGTAGTCGCCGTAGGACATGAAGCTCTCGCCCAGGCCGTGGCTGTAATAGAGCATGGAGGTAACGCCGTCGAAGCGGAAGCCGTCGAAGTGATACTCCTCCAGCCAATACTTGCAATTGGAAAGCAGGAAATGCAGGACCTCGTTCTTGCCGTAGTCGAAGCAGAGGCTGTCCCAGGCAGGATGCTCGCGGCGGTCGCCCTTGTTGAAATACTGGCAGGGGTCGCCGGCAAAATTGGCAAGACCCTCCACTTCGTTCTTCACGGCATGGCTGTGCACAATGTCCATAATGACGGCAATCCCAAGGCTATGAGCCTTGTCGATGAGCGACTTGAGCTCGTCCGGAGTGCCGAAACGACTGCTCGGAGCAAAGAAACTGCTGACATGATAGCCGAAGCTGCCATAGTAGGGATGCTCCTGGATGGCCATTATCTGTATGCAGTTGTAGCCGTCGGCTGCTATGCGAGGCAGGACTTTGTCCCGGAACTCGACGTAGCTGCCGATGTCCTCCTTGTCCTGTGCCATTCCGATATGGCACTCATAGATGAGCAGGGGATTGGTAGCAGGACGGAACTTCTCCACTTGCCACCGGTAGGCTTCCTCCGGATGCCATACCTGTGCACTGAAGATATGCGTCTCGGGATCTTGCACCACACGCGTCGCCCATGCCGGGATGCGCTCGCCCTGACCGCCTTCCCAATGTATGACCAGCTTATAGAGGGTTCCATGGTGGAAAGACTTGTTCTTGATCTTGAGTTCCCAGTTGCCGGTGTTGCGGATGCGCCTCATGGCATAACGGGCACTTTCCTTCCAACCGTTAAAATCGCCCACCACGAAAATGTCAATGGCATTGGGAGCCCATTCACGCAACACCCAGCCGTCCTCGGTCTTGTGCAATCCGAAGTAGAGATAGCCGCTGGCAAACTCACTGAGGTTACCGGTGCCGCCTGTCAGCTCCGCCATCTTTCGGGAAACCTCGCTATGACGACCATTGATGGCTTCGGCATAGTCTGCCAGAGCGCTGTCATTGCGAACTATTTTGAGGACACTGACCGCCGGAGCAGATTTCTTGCCTGAAGAAGCCTTCCTTTTCTTGGTATTCTTCGATGTCTTGGAGTCCGTTGCTTTTGTACGAGCCATATTATATATGTGTTTTGTTACTTATCTCAAAGGTTATTATTATCTCAAAAGGAGTATGATTAAGGATTATTGACGGGGATGCCGTCCTTGTATGTCACTTTGCGCAGAAGCACGCCGTCCTTGTCCTTCTCAATGAATTCGCCGTTCTTTTTATCTGCACTGAAATTGCCTTCATATCGAATACCGTCAGCATCCTCAAGGATACCCTTGCCCTCCTTGAGTCCCTGACGGAACGTTCCCTTGAACTTGACGCCGTCGGCTTGACGCAGGACACCCTCGCCGTCGAGAAGTCCGTCGACCCAGCCGCCGTCATACTCATCGCCGTTAGCCCAGCGATACTTGCCCGTGCCGTGCTGTTTGTTGTGATGCCACTGGCCTGTGTAGAAGGCTCCCGTGTGCCAGGTGAAGGTGCCCGTCCCTTCCTGCTCGCCATTGGCAAAGTGACCTACGTACTTGTCGCCATTGGCAAAAAGGTAGATACCCTCGCCCGTGCGTTGCCCGTGAACGTACTGCCCCTCATAGCGGTTGCCATCGTGGAAGACAAAGATGCCCCTGCCGTGCTGCTGGTCGTTGCTCCAGTCGCCGGTATAAGAGTCGCCGGTGGCATAGGTGAAAGTCCCCTTCCCTGATTTTTTGTTTTCGCGCCAGTTGCCCTCATAGCGATTGCCGTCCTTCCAGTCAAACACCCCGTGACCGTCCTTCATGTCATTCTTCCAGTGCCCTTCATAGTAGGCACCGTTTTGGGCAAAGGTATAACGCCCCTCGCCGTCACGCTTGTCCTGAATCCACCCGCCGACATAAGTGTCGCCATTGTAGTAGTACATAGTACCCTCTCCCTGCTGGTAGTCGCGGAACCAGAGGCCTTCGTAGCGGTTATTGTTCGCAAAATAATAGACTCCTTCACCGTGCTGCTGGTCTTGATACCACTCGCCCTCGTACTTCTCCCCGTCAGCAAACTGGTAGGTCCCCCTACCCTGCCGCTTCCCCTTGACATATTCACCTTCGTGGTAATCTCCATTGGGATAGGTGGTCTTGCCTTGTCCGTAAGGCTTTCCGCGAAGCATCTCCCCCTGGTACTCCCCTCCGCCAGGAAAGGCATAGTTGCCAATTTTCACCTGCTGAGCCAGGAGGCAGCACGTAGAGAAACATAAAATAACATATATAGTTAATGCACGACGCATCTTTCGTTGACTTGATTTTCTCCGCAAAAATATGAAAAAAATCCCTAATACACAAATTCCTCAGGCTTAAAAATGCTAAAGGCGTACATTTCTGTCATACAACTCAGTCAAACACAAGCTGCAAGCGACTGACCATCTCGCCCACATCGGGATTCAGCTCCTGCATGGCCTTAAGCATCTCAGGGGCACTATAGGTCTTGACCACTTCCTGCATCTCCGTGAGCTGCGTCTCAAGGCGAAATTCGCTGTTACGAAGCGTCCTTCGCATAATATCAAGGATTTGAGGCATCTGACTTTCTACTGTCTGCTTCACCTGCGGATTGCTGACAGAGACAACGGCAGTGTTGTCGTCCTTCACGGTCGGTAGCAAGCCCTTGAAGCGTAGGGAAAGCGCAACACTCTCGTGCGGAAGAGATCCGATGAATGCATACCACGCCTCTGTAAGTTTCTCATCATTAATCGGCTCGGCAAGGTGTTCCATCTCCTCGACGGGTTGTTTTTGCTGCACCTCCTCTTCTTTCTTTCCTGTACCGAAATGCTTGAATGTAACCTTGGGAAGTTTTTTCTTTCCATCTTCAGCAGACTGAGGGGCAGAAGCCACAGGAAGAGTCTCTGGGGTTGCAGGCATCGCCTGCTTCTCTGCCTGCTGCGGGGGCGAAACCGTCTGCGCCGTTGTATCAGCAACCGTCTGCACGGATGCTTGGATAGCCATCTGGTCGGACGCTTGCTGTTGGCCTGCTGTTTTCTGTGTTGCCTCAACCTGCGCACACTGGATGAGGCAAATCTCAACCTGCAAACGTTTGTTACGGCTGATGCGATATGCCTGGTCGCAATCGTTCGCAAGCTTCAGACATTTATATATAAAACGAACCGGACAACGCTGCGCCTGTTCCTGATAGCGTACACGCATCCGCTCGCTCATCTCCAAAAGAGGGAGCGTCACCGCATCGCGGCTGACAAGCAAATTGCGCAGATGGGTGGCAAGACCAGCCACAAAGTTATTGCCGTCGAAACCCTTCTGTAGCACTTCGTTAAGGAGAAGCATACAATCCGGCACTCGGGAATCAAGGAAATAATCCACCAGACGGAAGTAATACTCTTGACTCAGCACGTTCAAGTTTTGGCAGACCTTTTCATAAGTAAGATCGCCACCAGAGAAGCTGACCATCTGGTCGAAGATGGAGAGTGCATCACGCATACCGCCATCGGCTTTTTCTGCAATGAGGGAAAGTGCCTCAGGTTCGGCGTTGTATCCTTCCTTCCTGGCTACATACATAAGATGATCCACCGTGTTTTGTGTAGTCATACGCTGGAAGTCATAAACCTGGCATCGACTAAGGATGGTGGGCAGAATCTTGTGTTTCTCGGTGGTAGCAAGGATGAAGATAACGTAAGAAGGCGGCTCCTCTAAAGTCTTGAGGAAAGCATTGAAAGCGGCACTGGAAAGCATGTGCACCTCGTCAATGATGAACACCTTGTAACGACCCACCTGAGGCGGGATGAGTACCTGTTTGCAAAGCTCGCGGATGTCCTCGACAGAGTTGTTGCTGGCTGCATCCAGCTCATGGATGTTCATAGATCGCTGCTGATCGAAGGAAAGACAGCTCTCGCACTTGCCGCAAGCATCGCCACCGTCCTGCGGACTGAGGCAGTTGATAGCTTTGGCAAAGATGCGGGCACAGGTGGTCTTACCCACACCGCGAGGACCGCAGAAGAGGTAGGCATGAGCCAGCTTGCCTGAACTGATAGCATTCTTCAACGTCGTGGTCAACGAACGCTGCCCGACTACAGAGTCAAAAGTAAGTGGACGATATTTGAGTGCCGAAACAATGTATTCTTCCATGATTTTCGTATATTTTCCGCAAATATACACTTTTTTTCTTGGCAAACATACATGGTGAAAAGATTTTTCATTAACTTTGCACAAAAATACATAAAATGAGTAAAATGCACTATGCTTGGCTTTTCATGCGCAAGCACAAATACTTGATTACGACAATCATCATTGCCTTAATCGTGGGCGTTGTGGATCAGGATAGCTTCCTGAACCGTCATCCCCGTCGCGTGCGCATTGACATACTCCAGCGCGAGATTGACAATTACAAGCAACAGTATAACGAGGCAGACAAGAAGATTTGCGACCTGGAGGACAATCCGAAGGCCGTAGAGAAGATAGCACGTGAACGCTATCACATGAAGCGTGCGGACGAGGATGTGTTTGTCATTGCAGGTGAACCAGAAGAAGAAATAGTCAACGACTTAGAGTTGAACGAATAATGAAAACGTTGACTACACTGGAGAATCTCTGCTTCCGCTGCGGAGCCATACTGATGATAGCCGGTGCGGCTGCATATATCATACATCCCACGATAAGCCTTTTTGTCTATGGTATCGGCACTCTCATGTTTTGCCTCATGCAGGTGCGAACAGAATATCTGGGTCGCGATATCACCTTGATACGCCTTCGCCGCCAGCAGCTCTTAGCCTGTTGCTGCTTTGTCTTGGCTCTGGTAATGATGAGTATGCAACTGCATGAATGGGGACCCTGCCGCCGAAGGGAGTGGATCGTCGCCCTGACGGTCGGATGCATACTGGAACTCTATACAAGCATCCGCATACCACAAGAGCTAAAGGAATAAGTATCAAAAGGAAATTAGCTGACTATATTTTTTCAAGAAGGAAATGACTATACAGGAATTTCGTGACTATATGGCAACTGGCAAGCCTGTTGTTGGCTTTTCGGATGTGCACATGATGTTTCACCAACTTTCACAGGAGGCATTGAGGATTACGGCAGAAATAAATGGGAAATACCATACGCCGGAAGAATTGCATACGCTATTGGAGCAATTGTTCGGACGAGAAGTGCCTAAATCTGTGGGGTTGTTCCCACCATTCCATACCGACTGCGGAAAGAATACCGTCATTGGCGAGAATGTGTTCATCAACATGGGGTGCAAGTTTCAAGACCAGGGTGGCATCACCATTGACGAGGGCGCACTCATTGGTCACAATGTCGTTCTTGCCACACTTAATCACGACCTTGACCCGGCAAAACGGCAGAGCATGCTTCATGCCCCGATTCATATCGGGAAAAATGTATGGATAGGAGCCAATGCCACCATCTTGTCGGGTGTAACAATTGGCGACGGATCTGTCGTTGCCGCTGGAGCAGTGGTGACAAAGGATGTCCCGGCTAACACTGTCGTCGGCGGTATTCCTGCAAAGGTGCTGAAGAAAATAGATGCAAAGTAGGGACTGGACGGTGAAAATGTTTGAGCACAAGGTCGCTGTAGTGACTGGAGGCGCACAGGGGATAGGACGTTGCATCGCCGAAGAGTTCCAGAAGTCAGGAGCAAATGTTTGTGTGATAGACAAGCAAGAAGGCAACCACTTCGTGGGAAACCTTGCCGATAAGCAGGTATTAGAGCGTTTTGCAAAAAAAGTGATTGCGGAATATGGTTATGTGGACTATCTCATCAACAATGCCTTGCCGCTGATGAAAGGTATTGGCACTTGCAGCTATGAGGAGTTCCAATATGCCATGAGCGTTGGAGTCACGGCTCCGTTCTACCTCGCCAAGCTATTTGCTTCCCATTTCTCAGATGGAGCCGCTATTGTGAATATCTCCTCCTCGCGCGACCGCATGAGCCAACCCCAGACAGAAAGCTATACGGCTGCCAAAGGAGGTATTGCCGCTCTGACTCATGCCCTTGCCGTCAGTCTGGCAGGCAAGGTTCGCGTCAATTCCATTTCACCAGGCTGGATAGACACCGACTATACCATCTATGAAGGATCTGATGCAATGCAACAACCTGTAGGTCGTGTGGGTAATCCCTTGGATATTGCGAATATGGTACTTTTTCTCTGTTCCGACAAAGCTGGATTCATTACAGGTGAGAACATCTGCATCGATGGCGGCATGACCCATCAGATGATTTACCATGGTGATAATGGCTGGAAATTAGAATAGAAGTTAAAAAGAGGAGATATCTAATATACCTTTTTGTGTTTTGCCACACTTTTCATCTATATAACTATAGGCCTATTTTTGCATATTCGGCCGAATTTCTTTTCTTTCCCCTCAATTTGACTTTATTATTCGTGTATGTATAGAACGGGGGTAAAGTCAAGTTTTGAGAGTCGA
>JAFLUV010000105.1 GCA_022508635.1 Prevotellaceae bacterium | reverse complement strand
CATCAAGCGACACACCCTATCTGGTAGTACACAATGCAGAAGAAAAAATAATACCTCATATATCAGAGAGCAGGATTGACTACTCAGACAGAACCTATTATGGCCTAAATGGTGCGAATCTTACTTCTGTTGAGAAACAAATCATGAATGATCAAGGCCGTTATGCTCCTGGCTTTAGCAAGGGCGCTGTGAGACGCGTCAGTTTCATACTCAACAATCAAAAAGACTACTGGACTGCGGAGTTTCTGGAACAGTACAAGCCTGTATGGAAAAGGCTGGTGATATTCCGGCTTGATGTAAAAGGACATAGCGTGTCATATAAAAACGGACACTACACCTATTACGCCTTCACGCGAAAGAGATTGTTCTGTGAAGACATGTTCTATGCATGTCCCCATCTTCGACTTGTCATTCTTCCCCCAAAAGGAAAAGTAAACAACAAAGTGAGCGTCAGACGTGATCCGATACAGTACAAATGAAGTATTATCAGATAATTCCAAAACAAATGAAGCATATCAAGAATCTTTGTGCAGCAGCCATCATGATGCTGTGCATGACCGTAACGGCAAATGCACAAGTGGGTGAAAAAGATGTCACTTATCCTCAGCTTTTTTTCGGGTTGCAAGGTGGCGGACAGACGACTCTCACCGACTACAACAACTGGAAGCTGGTTACCCCCACAGCAAGCTTCAGTTTCGGCTCTTTCTTCACTCCCGTTATCGGTGCACGCCTGCACTTCAACGGAATGTGGAATCAGGGCGGCTGCATCAGCAGCACCGAAGACTTCAAGTACGACTATAAGTACGTTTCCTCCAACCTGGACTTGTTGGTAAACCTCGTTACGCTTTTGGGAAAGAAGAACTATTACCCACTGAATGTCTATCTGATAGGCGGTCTTGGATTGAACTGTGCATGGGACAACAACGATGCCTATACCCGAAAGGACATGCAGAGTGGCATGCTGTCCGTGGCATACGAGAAAAACAGTCTCAGCCATAACGCACGCTTCGGTGTGCAACTTGACTGGAACGTCTCGAAACACGTCAGTATCAATATGGAAGTGGCAGCCAACAACCTGAGGGATAGCTACAACAGCAAACAAAGCAAGAGCGAGGACTGGCAAATGACAGCACAGTTTGGCATCGCCTACAAGTTTGCTGCAAAAAGAGCCAAGAAGGCAAAGGAAGAAGAGGTATATGAGACACGCACTGACACCATCTGGTATGACGATGCCGTGTTTACGCCTCACGTTGAGGACGGGACAGCCACGTGGACAGTCTTCTACAAGATTCGTGAGAGTGATTTCGAGGCGGAAGAGCAGCTGGCAGCCATCGGTGCGTTCCTGAAGGATCATCGCGAGTGCAAGGTAGACATTAAGTCATACGCCGACGTTCAGACAGGCAACCCCAAAATAAACATGGAGTACTCCAGACAGCGATGCGAAAAAGCCGTGAAGGCTCTTATTGCAGCAGGTGTTCCTGCATCTGTCATTACGTCTGCTTATTACGGCGACACCGTGCAGCCATTTGCCGAAAACGACAAGAACCGTGTCAGCATTATCGTTGCTACTGGCTTGAAGGATGTTGAAAAGAAGGAACTGGTGAAGAAATTCAAGGTCAAGACGACAGAAGTGCATCGTCGGTAACTTCGCAAGTAACTTTCAGGATTCGCTTGGTGTTCTTGCCGACACGAAAACGGTTGTCACTTCGGTGACCTATCAGCCAAACAATATCATTGCCGCAAGTGGCAACGAACTGCTCTGCTTTCTGCAAGCGGTTCATCTTGCGGTCAGTAAGATAGTCGCTTACCAACTTGCGCCCTTTCATACCAAAGGGAACGAAAGCATCGCCCTTACGAACGGGACGAACCTCTATCGGCAAAGGAATCAAGTCTGCATCGAAATAAGCAATATCCGGTCCTGTCTCTCCAATACAGCAAACAATCTCCTGCCGCAGTAAGGGCAAGGTCTTCCTTTTCTTCTCCTTAGAAGACAGAAGCAAAGAATCGCGGTCGCGAAGAATTGTATTCGTGTGAGAGTACCACATTCTGCCCACTTCAGATTCTGCCGCTCTCAGCATTTCTTCTTCCTGTACAGCATTAAAACCTTTGCCGGCAAGCCATTCGTGGAGTAAGGTACGAATAGGATGAATCTGACTACCTTGTAGCAGAGCAGACAGGGGAAAAGAGGCGGCTGTGATGCCTAACTCGGAAAAAGCTACCTCTATACCTTTTATATAATAAGGTATACTTTGGCGAACATTTTCGCAAGCAAGACACAGATGGCTGACGGCAGCAGGTCCGAGCGTGCGAAGCATTGGAATGACATCAAGGCGGATACGATTGCGCAACGCATCGCGCTCATTGTTTGTACTGTCAATAACATAGCTTTGTTTACGGCTCGCAAGGTACTGGAGAATTTCCTCATGCCTAAGGCAGAGGAGCGGACGGATGATGTTATCGTGCTTAGGATGAATGCCAGCCATTCCACGAAGCCCCGTACCACGAATCAGGTTGAGTAGAAGCGTCTCAGCCTGGTCGTCAAGATGATGTCCGGTAGCAATATAGCCGTGAGATTCCTTTTCCAGTTCCTCCCTAAACCAGTCATAACGCAGGTCGCGAGCTGCCATCTCGATGCTGACGCCACGCCGACGGGCTTCTTCCTTTGTCTGGAAATGCCGGACAGAGAGTGATATACCTTGCTGCTGACATAGTTCTTCCACAAAAGCTTGGTCGCGGTCGGACTCCTCACCACGAAGATGGAAATTACAGTGTAGTGCATGGACTCTGTATCCTAAATCCTTCAGAATAAGCAGTAGAGCCGTAGAATCTGCACCACCACTGAGCCCTACGAACACAACAGGATCATTTCCTGAGGGAGATAGCCCTACTTCGCGTTCGATATATGTGCGTACTTTTTCTATCATTTGTCCTTCAGTAGCTGCCTTGCATTCTCTCTGGCAGCTTCCGTGACGGTGCTGCCACTGAGCATGTGGGCAAGTTCCGTAATGCGCTGTTCCGAATCAAGCATGCGGATGTGGCTCAAGGTACGATTGCCCTCGTCTTCCTTATAAACGAAATAGTGCGTATTACCTTTTGCTGCTATCTGCGGCAAATGCGTAATGGCAAATACCTGTCCGCCGCTACTGCACATCTGTTGCATGATTTGCGCCATGGAGCTTGCCACCTTACCACTTACGCCTGTATCTATCTCATCAAAAATAATTGTGGGCAGATGAGTTTGCTTACTGGTCAGTGCCTTCAGGGCGAGCATCACACGGGACATTTCACCGCCACTCGCCACATCAGACAACGGTCTTGGAGTGATACTCTTGTTTGCAGAAAACAGGAAGGTCACGATATCTTTTCCCATTGGCTGAAGCCCATCCGATGGCATTACATTTGCACAAAATACAGCTACAGGCATATCCATTGCCTTAAGTGCTTCAGCAATAAGTTTTTCTACTTGTTTCGCAGCCTTTATACGCCCGGCGGAAAGCTTTTCGGCAAGCTTCGTAGCCTGTTCTGTATCAGCTGCTATCTGCTTTTGCAATGCCAAGATATCATCTGCAGAATACATCAGCGAATCAAGCTGCGAACGTATATCATTGGCAATGCTGATAAGTTCCTCAGCCGAGCTGACATGGTGTTTCTGTTCGAGGGCATAGAGTCTGTCCAAGCGTTCTGTGACTTGTTGCAGGCGTTCCGGGTTGTATTCCACGTCCTCTGCCTGGCTATTAATGTCGCCGGCTATATCGCGCACCTCGATGCTGACACTTTCCAAACGTTCCAAATAATCATTGATGACTGGATAGACATGTCCTATCTGCTGCATCGACTGGCAAGCGCGACGCAGGGAATCGATGACCCCTGCCCTACCCTCATCGTCACCCTCAAACAAACCTGATATGGCAGAAAGGGCCATCTTTATCTCTTCTGCATGCGAAAGGGCACTCTGCTGTTGGCGAAGCTCTTCGTCATCACCCGGCTGCGGCTTGAACTCATCCAATTGTTCAAGCTGAAAACGGAGATAATCTTCATCGCCCTGCCGCTTTGCCAGATCTTCTTCTGCCTGACGAAGCAGGCGGCGGGTTTCTGTAAGACGTGCATAGCAATCGCGATACTGACGGAGCAGGTCGGGATGGTTCGCAATGGTATCAATGATGCCAAGTTGAAATGTCGGGTTTTCAAGCAGCAAGTTACTATGCTGAGAATGTATGTCAAGAAGGCGAAGAGCCACTTGTCGCAGCATGCCAACATTGACAGGGCTGTCATTGACAAAGGCACGGCTCTTGCCTGCTGCCGTCACTTCGCGGCGCAAGATACACTCCGTCGATTCATAGTCAAGTCCGTTTTCTTCAAAAAGTGCTTGCATGCCATAGCCTTCGATGCAGAAAATTCCCTCTACAGTACACTTCGTAGCACCTGGCATGATGCTTCCTGTATCTGCACGTTGCCCCATGAGCAAGCCCAATGCACCAAGGATGATAGACTTTCCGGCACCCGTTTCACCTGTCATGACCGAGAAGCCTGGCTGAAGGTCTATATCAAGTTCCTTGATGAGAACGTAGTTATTGATGGTTAGGTGTTTGAGCATATATCATTGATTGTGTTACTCGTCAACTTTAACATTATATATTTGTTGCAATAGCCCGACGGCCTGACTGATGGTGTCTACAGCATCTATAAGGAGACTTTTCCTGCCTTTGTCCTGCTTGAACTGGCAACGATAGGAGTTGACCGTAGCAAAGGATACTATTTGTCCGAAAACACGTCCGCCGTAGAAAGGATTGTCGTCATCCGGAGCAAAGAAAAGACGCATGTGTCCGGCCTTCAGTACGATGCGCTCGCAACCAAAATGCTTGCCTAACCGGCGCAATGCTACTACTCGCAACAAATCCTCTGCTTCTTGTGGAGGAGGACCGAAACGGTCTATGAGCCGCACCCTGAACTTTTCAACATCCTCATCCCTCTCCATTGCGTCAAGCTCGCGATAAAGGAGCATGCGTTCGCTGCTCGTCGGCACATAGTCCTCGCTAAAGTACATGGGCAGGTTACTATCCAGTTGACACTCGTCTACGACGCTGCTGCTTTCCACGATGTTCCCGTCGCGCACCTCCTCGGCATAAAGCTCATGGAACTCTTCGTTGCGCAATTCCGTGACAGCCTGTGTCAGAATCTTCTGATATGTCTCATAACCGAGGTCGGCAATGAAACCGCTCTGCTCTGCACCAAGCAAATTGCCGGCACCACGGATGTCAAGGTCTTGCATGGCAATGTGAATGCCACTGCCCAGGTCACTGAAGTTCTCGATGGCTTGCAGGCGACGACGTGCCTCGGTGTTGAGGACAGAAAGCGGAGGTGCAAGCAGGTAACAGAAAGCCTTCTTGTTGGATCGTCCTACCCGGCCACGCATCTGGTGAAGGTCGGAGAGCCCGAAGTTGTGTGCGCCGTTAATGATGATGGTGTTGGCATTGGGGATGTCCAGACCGCTCTCTATGATTGTCGTGGAGACGAGGACATCGTAGTCGTGGTCGGCAAAGGCAAGCATGATCTTCTCCAGTTCCTCTGGCGGCATCTGTCCGTGAGCAACGGCGACACGGGCATCGGGCACGTGCCTATGGATGAGCGAAGCCAGTTCGTGCAGCTGACTGATACGATTGTTGACAAGAAAGACTTGTCCGCTGCGACTCATCTCGAAGCCGACTGCCTCGGCTATCACTTCGGCACTGAAAGCGCATATCTGTGTCTGTATGGGATAGCGGTTGGGCGGCGGTGTCTGTATGACACTCAGGTCGCGAGCTCCCATGAGCGAGAACTGCAAGGTGCGCGGAATGGGCGTGGCGGTCAAGGTCAGGGTGTCGACATTGGTCTTCAGCTGTCGTAGTTTCTCTTTTGTGGAGACGCCAAACTTCTGTTCCTCGTCGATGATGAGCAACCCAAGATCCTTGAAGCGTACAGACTTGCCGATGAGCTTGTGCGTGCCGATGACGATGTTGACAGAACCGTCCTTCAGCCCTTCCTGCACTTGCTTCGCCTTTTGTGGCGAACGTGCACGGGTCAGGTATTCGATGTTCACGGGGAAGTCCTTCAGACGGCTCGTGAAGGTGCGGAAGTGCTGATAGGCAAGAACCGTGGTAGGCACAAGCACTGCCACTTGCTTGTTGTCGACACAGGCTTTGAAAGCTGCGCGGACTGCTACTTCCGTCTTGCCGAAGCCTACGTCTCCGCAGACGAGACGATCCATCGGACGAGGGCGTTCCATGTCAGCCTTGACGTCCTGCGTTGCCTTTAACTGGTCAGGAGTGTCTTCATAGAGGAAGCTTGCTTCAAGCTCATGCTGCATAAAACTATCATGGCTGAAGGCAAAGCCTTTTTCTTCGCGGCGGCGACTGTAAAGAAGAATCAAGTCGCGGGCAATGTCCTTTATCTTCTTCTTTGTGCGTTCCTTCATGCGCTCCCAGGCACCTGTGCCGAGATGGCTGATGCGTGGCGGTTCTCCTTCGCGTCCTTTGTACTTCGAGACTTTGTGCAGGGCATGGATGGAGACGTAGACTGTGTCGTCGCCGGAATAGATTATCTTGATGACTTCCTGTACGTGGTCGCCGTTCTGCATGCGTACCAGTCCGCCGAAACGTCCTACGCCATGATCGAGGTGCACGACATAGTCGCCTACTTCGAACTGCTGCAACTCCTTCAGCGTCAAGGCGACCTTGCCACCCATGGCACGTTCGCTGCGCAGGTTGTACTTGTGGAAGCGGTCGAAGATTTGATGGTCGGTGTAGAAGACGAGGTGCATGTCGTCGTCGGTAAAGCCGCCGTGGAGGGTATGGTCGACTGGCGTAAAGCGGATGCCCGTCTCCTTGTCGTGGAAGATGCTCTCTATGCGATCCGCCTGCTTGCGGCTGTCGGCCAGGACGTAGAGATCATAGTCCTGCTCTTGTAAGGACTGGAGGGAGGAGATAAGCAGGTCGAAGTTCTTGTGGAAGACGGGTTGCGGATGGGTGTGGAAGGTAAACGTCGCGCCAGGGGCTTCTTCCCCGGCCGGAGAGGCTTTCAGTTCTATCCGACGGAAGTCCAGGATTTGCTCGCGGAAGGTTTCCGGCCTGACGAGCAATGCTTCGACGGAAAGGGTCTCTGTCCCCTCTTCCTGCTGCACCGTGACGGCTGACTGGCTGAACCCATCCCGGTAGGTCTGCTCCACGCTTTCGCAGAGGAAGGGCAAGTCCTTCATGACGAAGATGGCGCTCGGAGGCAGGAATGAAAGGAAGCTCTCGCGACTGAGGTTCCGTTCGTTCATCTCCGGCACGATGGTGATGCGCTGCTGACGGTCGCGGCTGAGCTGGCTGTGCACCTCGAAGGTGCGAATGCTGTCCACCTCGTCGCCAAAGAAGTCTATGCGGTAAGGCAGTTCGCAGGAAAAGGAGTAGACGTCGATGATGCTGCCGCGAACGGCGAACTGCCCGGGCTCGTAGACATAGTCCGTCTTGTGGAAGCCGAAGCTGAGGAGCGTCTCCTGTACGAACATCAGATCCACGCGTTCGCCGGTGCCAAGCGTGAGCGTCTGCTCGCTCAGCTTCTGTTTCGTGACGACGAGTTCGGCAAGTGCCTCGGGGTGCGTCACGATGAAGAGGGGCAGGCTGCCCGAAGAAAGGCGCGAGAGGACTTCCGTGCGCAGTATCTCCTGTCCTGCATTGCGCTGCCCGAACTTCACGGCCCGGCGGAAGCTGCTTGGCAGGAAAAGCACCTGTCCGTCGCCAAGCATCTGGATAAGGTCATGGTAGAAGTAGCCGGCCTCTTCCTCGTCGTCCAAGACGAAGACGTAGGGAACACCGAGCA
Organism: Prevotellaceae bacterium; assembly: GCA_022508635.1. Taxonomy (GTDB): domain Bacteria; phylum Bacteroidota; class Bacteroidia; order Bacteroidales; family Bacteroidaceae; genus Physcousia. The sequence continues at coordinate 540 of JAFLUV010000105.1, read as the reverse complement.
CCTCCGGCGCTCTCTCCGCCAGGGAGGCAAACACGAGCGGCGCACTGCTTCCCTGCAAGCCCGCAAGCATCATGACCCTGCCAGAGCCGCCGCCGCTCCCTTCCGGCGAAAGCCATCTCTTCTGCAACTCACTGGCAAGAGCCTTCACCCCCGGGTGCCTGGCATAAATACTCAGCAACTTCTGTATCTCCATCTGATTTTCAATTATGCCCGCAAAGTTACGGCTTTTTATTGAGCTTTATACAGGTATGATGCAAAAAAACGCATTTTATTGAAAACGTACAAGTCCTTGTCTCCCGTTTCGGGATTCTTTGTTACATTCTCCCTTGCAAGGCGATACAAGACCAGCCTTATAAGCATAAACCGAGGAGGTTTCTCCAATAATACTAACGGGTTTTCTTCATCCCTAAGGGGAAGTATCCGCATACCTTCGGGAGTTAATACTGATGATTCCCTGCACCTATACGTATAGATTGCTCCAGTTATACGTATAGATTGGCTCAGTTATACGTATAGATTGCCCCAGTTATACGTATAGAT
>JAFLUV010000104.1 GCA_022508635.1 Prevotellaceae bacterium | reverse complement strand
GGAAGATGCCGAAGGCATGAAGGTGGATGCTGATTCCTTGTATCAGAAGATTCTGGATAGCGAGGTGCCCTATATGATGCCTAAGAACGGCTACTACCGTATTATTGCAGTTAAGCGCTACAAAGTCAAGGGTGCTGAAGTTTCGTTCGTAGACAAGGCCATGGCTGCTTCGTTCGATAATGCACATGCCAACAGAGGCGTTTATAGCACACTCAGAAGAGACAGGGCTAACTTCTTATGGAAGCTCACCAAGAGCGAGCTCGGCGACAGCGTTATGATACAGAATGCCGGTATGGGTACATATATTAGCATCTCTTCCGGTAATCCTGAGAACAAAGTCATCATGACCGAAGATGCAGCTGACGCAAGCTACGTGATGTTCGACTATGGTGGTTTCGAGTATGTAGAACCGGATGGAGTGCCTGACGAAAAAGATATTTTTGCTATCCGACTTGCTTCAAGCAAGAGAGGTGCCACTACGAATGAGAAGTACATCCACCAGAATGGTCACGCTACTGCCTCTGACAGTAACTCTCCTTGGGGATACTATGGTACAGATACAGGTGTAGAGCAAGAGCTCAGCTTCTGGAGAAGAACCTATGACGATGATGTACGTAACGGTGTTAATGTCTATACCAGCGAATGGTTCCTCGAATCCGTTCCCGATGATGAGGCTGAGGCGCTCATCGCAGAATTTGAGGTAATCAAGAACCACGACCAGCTCGTAGCACAAAACAATGCCCTTCGCGAAGAGGTTCGCGAAGCTCTGACAACTGCCAAGGATCCCATCAAGACGAAGATGATCACATCTGGTGAGCAGATGACTTCTCCCTTTAGCCAGAACGACCTTGGTGGCAAGGACGGCGGAAACCTCAGTGACGGTGTCCTCATCGACGGTAATAGCTCCACCTACTGGCATAGCTACTATGGTGGCGGTGCTACTGAAGACAGACACTGGATCCAGCTTTCTGAAATGAGCGAGCTGACGGGTGACTGCGAGCTCTATCTTTTGCAGAGAGCAACATCCAATGACCATCCTGCAGAAATCACGCTTTTGGGATCGAATGATCCTGATGCTGCTGACGAGGACTGGGTAGAAGTTGCTGTCCTGCCGCTTCCTTATTACGGAAGTGGTCAAGAGAGCTATGTCTCCTTCACTGTCAATGGCTCATATTCTTACATCCGTGTCGTTGCTACCAAGGTTGCTGGTAATGAAGGCGACCGTGGCTATTGGCATGCTGCCGAGCTTCAGCTCTATACCGTAAGAGAGAATCCGAACTCTCAGTTCGCTATCCTTGGTGAAATTGCAGAGAAGCTCGAAGAAATCTATAATGACAATATCGCAGTTGCCGATGATGACATCACTCTGGAAATCTACGAAGCCCTGCTGGAGGCTTATAATGCATTCCTGACTGGAATGGTTGACCCTGCTGAGCTGCGTGCTGCACTGGCTGCATACGCTGACGTAACAAAGGGTGTAGTGGAAGGCAATAATCCTGGCGAGTGGAAGAACATGGATATTGCAAATGATTTTGATAAGCTCTATGCCGAAGCTAAGGCTTACGACCAGGCTGGTAAGTACACTGTTGCTCAGAACCACAAGTATGCCGCAATGCTCAAGGCGATGTCAAAGAGTGTCAAGGCATCAGCTAATGGTATTGATACTAACAAGTGGTACAACATCATGTTCCCCACGAGGGAGATGTACACAGACTATGGTTTCAATCCTTCTGTTGTTGGTGGCGATTCACGCGTCATTGACCATCCCGACCAGTTCGGTTACTATGTCGTTGCTGGTGACAGCACCAAGTATGTCATAGAAGATGAGGATGGCAATACCTCCAGTTCCTACGAATGGGTGGTAACTGAGGCAGAGAATCTCCGTGAGAGCGCAAATCTGTTCTTTGCTGATCCGAGTGAAATCCCTGATCCCCAACTCAGCGCATTCCGTTTCATTGAACAGGAACAGGATGGCAATAACGCTGCCCTTCTTAAGACTATCGTTGAAGACATGAATATGGCGATTGACCTGAGCACAAGCTACACACGTGGTGAAGCTCTGATAAAGTCAGCTGCTCAGCTCTCTGCCAATTCTCCTGACAGAAGTGAGGGAATGTTTGTTGAATACATGATTGATGGTAATCCCAACACCTATTACCATAGTGACTACCATAAGGATTATCTCGAAGCTCCTTATCTGCAGGTAGCGCTCAACGAGCCTGTCTCTGGTCTCATCCAGTTGGAGGTAACGCGCCGTAACAATGCTTCCGATGGTCATATCGTTCGCATGTACATTCAGGGAAGTACCGATGGCAATAACTGGACGAATGTCGGTTACATAGAAACACCTTTCGCCAGCCAAGGTGAAACCGTTTCCAGCCAGCCTGTCAACTTGGGTGGTACCTACAGCTACCTGCGCTTCACTTTGACCCGCAGAAACAATCTGGACTTCGATTTCGATCCCTTCGTTGTTGTTCCCAGTGCAGACATGTATAATAAAGCAGATATAGAGGGTTGGACATACTTCCATGTTGCCGAGTTCCAGGTATACTCTGTAACGGCCAACAATGAGCTTACTGCAAGCGGTCAGGCTCTCCAGAATGCATGGACGGCTGCAAACAAGGTACTCCTTCACAAAGCTTCCGCAGAAGACGTTGCTGCTGCTGCCAAGGGTTACAAGGACTTCCAGTCTGAGTTCAATGCTGCAGAGGGTATGGCAGTTTTGCCTGACTGCCCCGAAAAGGCTGCTCCTCGCTATGTTATCCAGAACAGGGCTACTGGTCTCTTTGTCCACTGTAATGGTGCTAACAATACTGAAAATACGCTCCTGAATGTTCCCACGCTCTTTGAGTACACCGCTCCCGGTTATCAGAGAAGTTTCCTGCACGGCTTTAAGATTGAGGGTGATGATTGCTCTTACCTGCATTCTCAGAACTTTGATCATAAATTTGTTACATGGAACAACACTCAGGTTGACTACAACTCTGGTCTCGTAATCTGCGAGGTTGAGGATGAAATAGATACTCCTGCAGAGTTCAGCTTCTACAAGAATGTTAAGCCCGGCAGAATCTATACATACTGCAATCCTGTTACGGTTACGCCGCAGGATATCCCCGATGAAGCTTCCGCTTATACCTGCCTTGGCAGATACACTGATGAGTTTGGCGACTTCCTCGCTCTGAAGAAGATTGAGACTATTCCTGCCGGACAGCCCGCATTCTTCATCTATGGCGATACTGCCTATTATGACTCCAAGGCAGATGATGCAGAATCCATGAAGTTCACTTTCCCTGCTGACGAAAAGTTAGTATTGCATGGTGATACCATCAACGGTCTTATTGGCATCATGGGCTATCATTCGCTCAAACCCCATGAGATCTACTTCTCTGGAAACAAAGCAATCTGTATCGCTGCGACGAATTATTACATTGACTTCAGATGGATGGCATCTCTTGACGTCCTCTCTTGTCCCGATGTTGATCCAGAGGGTGATTATGACTTCAGCATTTGCTTGTTTGAGGAAGGTAACGTGGCCGATGGCGTTCAGGATATTCCCGCTGCCATTGAGAAGATCAGCCAGCCTGGAGACGTTTACAGCTTGGATGGCAAGCTCCTCCGCACTGGTGCAACGCTCAACAGTCTGAAGAGCTTGGGCAAGGGCATGTACATCCTCAATGGTGTCAAGGTTGCCGTGAAGTAACAATCTAATATAAAATCTATAGGAAGAGGGAGCTTTGGGAAGAGCCAAGGCTCCCTTTTTTAGATTAAGCCTAATAATAAATAACATGAAACATTTTAGAACGCTGTTGTTAGTCGCATCTCTTGTTCCGGGGCTTGGTGCTATGGCGCAGATTGAAGAGTACACTCTTCCGGATGGTAAGGTTGTGAAAATTGACCGTAGTGTCTTTCCTGACCTTGAGTATGACGTCACCCCTAAAGAGAAGCCTGCTGACTATGTGGCACGTCGACAGGCACGCAGGACAAAGGAAGTGGTCTTGCCTCCCTATGTGTATAATGGGCAAGGCAAGTATTTTCCTCCCATCTTCAACCAGGATGGTGGATCCTGTGGTTCTGCTGCGGGTATCAGTTATCAGTTCACGCACGAGATAAACAGTTACCGTGATGCTGATGCATCTCTGCCCGAGAACCAGTATCCCTCGCATTTCACATGGCTGATGGCATACCAGACCAGCACCACGGCAGGAATGGCAAAAGGTATCGGCATCCCTAACGTTCCCACATACGGCGGGCGTACCTATAGCAGGCTCTTTGGTGCTCAGACGCATGACGATCCCGACTATGGATGGATGCAGGGTTATGACAAGTGGTACAGTGCTATGTGGAACCGGTCGGCTTACGACTTCACAATGGCTCCCACCAACACACCCGAAGGTCGTCAGGAACTTAAGGAATGGATTTATAACCATTGCGGCGACGAAACGATGCACAGCGGTGGGGTGGCAGGTATCGGTGTGGCAGCCTATGGCGATTGGGCAGTGATTCCCAATTCTGAGGCTAACAAGGCAGCCGGTGTCGTCGGTATGAAGTATGTGAAGGCGTGGGGCGATACCTATAACCACGCAGTTACCATCTGTGGATACGACGACCGCATAGAGTTCGACCTTGATGGTGACGGCAAGATAGGTGAAGTGGAAGAAGATGAGGTAGGTGCCTGGATTGTTGCCAATTCATGGGGTGACGGATGGGAGAACAACGGTTTTATCTACTGCCCATACAAGTACTGCTATGCCGTTGGGACAGACACGTGGACTTGGACTCCTGGTGCCTATGTCATCCGACAGGATTACCGTCCGTTGCGTACAATAAAGCTTCTTATGGACTACTCTCACCGCAGCGAGCTCTTGCTTTCTGCTGGCATTGCTGAGAACATTAATGCCACCAAGCCTGAAATGACGATTCCCTTCGAACATTTCCGCTATGCCGGCAATACCTTGGGTGCCGATCCGGCGCCGGAGGTACCCATGCTGGGACGCTGGGCCGATGGCATACACTCCGAGCCGATGGAGTTTGGCTACGACCTGACTGATCTGACCTTCTCTGTCGATCGCACCAAACCGCTGAAATACTTCTTTATTGTCAAAACGAAGACAAAAGCGATAGGTAGCGGACACATATACAAGGCATCCATTATTAACTACGAGATAGAGAATGAGGGCGTGGAGATTCCTTTTGCCCAGGAGAACGTCGAGATACAGAACAATGGCCGCGAGACGATTATCAGCGTGATAGTTCCGGGCGAACAGCTTTATCCTGTTACCAACCTTAGCCTTGAGGACGGTGTGCTGACATGGACAGCTCCGCAGGCTTCCAGCCTCAAGCTGACAGGCTATCATGTCTATGAAGGTAAAAAACTGGTGGCACAGCTGCCTGTGCAGCAAACCTATTTCACTCCAGCAGACGATGCTTTAGACGCCTTTACTGTCAGGGCTGTGTATCAGGCAGGCCAGTACGGACAGGAGTCGGCTCCTTCCAATGCTGTAATATTGCAGACACCCGTACAGGGAGCCAATAACATTGCTGTCATAAGCGAGGGCGGACTCATCATTCCCAATGCTATTTCTGAGATGATGGACAAGGCTACCATCGAGTTCTGGATGTACTGTGACAAGAATGCCAACTACTCGCATCAGGTCGGTCCCGGATGGGGTAGCTTCCTTTTCCACAACAACAGCAACGGCACACTTTCCGTAGGATGGGATAATAACAGTACAGACCGACTGGATGTTGCCAGTGTCTTCAGCAGTACAAAGAGGTGGATTCATATCGCTATCGTCATCAACGGAAATGTACTTACGCTCTATGCCAATGGTGTGAGGAAGGGGCAGATAAGCTCCAAGACGTATTCCGGCCTGCCTGCTTTTGGCGATCTTCGGTTTGGTCATACCTCAACCAACAACTGGTGGATGGGTAGCCTGGATGAAATACGTATATGGAAAACGGCTCGCACACAAGTGGAGATAAGGAACAACATGCGTGTTCCTGTTGCAGTTCCTGCGCTCCAGTCCGACCTGCTTGCCTATGTTCCCATGGAGACGATTGACGTGGACGGCGAGACTATGCTGCGCGAATATGTGGGCGGCAAGCATGCACGGTTCATACAGATGGGTACTTATCGTACAGAAGAGAACGATGGCCCTTTCACTGGCACACAATCTGCTCCTACGCTCAGTATTAACGAGGAAGCTGGTACGCACTTTGCCGGTGTTCCCTTCCATCTTACGGCTCAGACGCTACTCACTGCAACGTCATGGACTTGGACTGTCGAGTCTCAGTCCTCAAGACTTAGTGGCATAAGTCCCTCCTTTATCTTTGAGCAGGCAGGAACCTACAAGGTCAGCTGTACTGCTACCTATGCTGACGGCACTACGCTCTCTGCCGAAAAGGACATTGTAGTAGCCGATGGCGAGATTCCCGTGGCAGCTTTCGATGTCCTTAATGACGAACTGCCTGCAGGAGACCGCTTCAGTTTTGTCAATCGTAGCGAAGGTGCAGGATGCATTTATCAGTGGAGCATGCCCGGAGCTGAAGTAGAGTTTGTGGAGGGCACCAATGCGACGGCACTCTATCCGACGACGGGGACTTTTGCCGTTACCCTTACGGCTACCAATCCCTATGGTACCAGCAGCGTGACGAAGGAAGTGACCGTGCGCGAGTCTGCTCCGGTAGCCCGCTTCGATGTTTCCGAGACTGCTATCATGCTGGGCGAAAGTGTTCAGCTCATAGATGACAGCCGCTATACGCCCCTTTCGTGGCAGTGGGAACTGAATAACGGCTGCCGTGCCCTGCTGGTTGATGAGCAGTCGCCCTATATTGTTCCCGTGGCTCCCGGTGTCTACGATGTTAGCTTGCATGTAGCGAATGGTCTTGGCGAGAATACGCTTACGCGTGGCCGTTACCTTATTGTCATGAACGATGATCCTGTTTCCTGTCTTAACTTTACCGGTACGGAGCGCCTGGAGCTTCCTTGTCCCTTCAGCGAGGATCAGCAGGAACTTACCCTTGAATGGTGGATGCGTCCCCAGCAGTATTCGGGTAGTGTGAGTCTCACTTCCGCTCTGGGCAATCTCTCCACGTCTGTCGACAACAAGGGTACGCTCAGTATCACAGTGGGTACCCGGAGTGTGCAGTCGGAAGAGGGATATATCGTGCTGAGCCAGTGGCATCACTATGCTGTGACTTACAGTACGGGTACCGTCAAGTTCTACCGCGATGGCGTACTCTTCAGTACCTCGTCCATCAAATTGGCGACTCGTTTCCCGGCGCTGCAATCCATTACTATGGGCGAGGAGGGCTTCAAAGGACAGATTGACGAAGTCCGTCTTTGGGGCTCTGCGCTTACTGTAGAAAAGATAAATGCCTACTGCAACCAGCATATCAGCAATGTGGCTGAGGCGCAGTCGGCAGACAATCTGCTTCTTTACTATGACTTCAACCAGAACAGCGGCGACGTACAGGATCGTACTTCCAATGGCTGTCATGCGCAGCGTATTGGTTTCGGTCCCGACGGCGATGCATGGAATTCTGCTTTGGGTGTCTTTACTCTCGACACTGAGGCTGAGATGCGCGGGGATATCTCTGAGGCCTACCTTACTAACTACAAGAATCCTTACCTCACGACGACAGGGACGGTTAATCCTGCTAACAGCAGCCGCTTCCTCCGTTTGGCGATGAAGACGGTGAGGTCAAAGTGGCAGGATGCGAATGCCGTTGTCTCCGGCAGCATTACCACAGGTGCTCATATTGATACTTCGCATCATAGCGACATTCAGTTTGAGACAGAGTGGAGCGGTTTTGCATCATCTCTTCTCGACTATCGTCTCTGGCAGGCTGTTACGCTTCCTGCAGGCAAGTATCGCTTCAGCATCACGCCGGGCGATGTCGACGACATGCAAGCCAGTCGTATCGTAGCTTGCAAGGGCAAGACGATGGTCAGCGATGCTGCGTGTGAAGAGGAAGCCCTTGCCTGGGCACTCCTTTCCGAGGGCAGTATCAGCTTCACGCTTACGGAAGAGACTGAGGTTTCGCTGGGTATCATCGTGAATCTCCAGGGAAAGTGCAGTTTCGGCATCAGTGCCTTTAAGCTGGAGGGCGTTACCGTCGAAAACCTCATTCCGACAGGCATCGACGTTCCAAAGTCCTCTACGGAGGCCAGGGAGTTTAAGGGAGTCTATGACCTGAGCGGCCGCAAGGTGTCCGACACACACCTGAAGCCTGGCATATATATCCGGGACGGTAAAAAGGAGGTCAGCAGATAAGCCTCGGCTATCATTTAGGGCGAACCCGCCGGGTTCGCCCTATTTTTTTATACCGACATGTTTGTTGTCCTTTCTTTGTCAAGCAGAAATATCACTGAAGACAGTCATCCGTATGAGCTGCCCGAATCATCCGTATGAATTGCCCGAATCATCCGTATGAATTGCCCGAATCA
>JAFLUV010000103.1 GCA_022508635.1 Prevotellaceae bacterium | reverse complement strand
ACCGCACTTACGGCATATTCTCCGACTAAAAAACAAACTGGAGAGACTGCCCGTACATGCGGAAGCTGTCAAAAAATCGCCAGACTTCCTTGATGAGGCGTCTACTCTTCCACAGGTCTGGCGGTAAAGGTGAGCGCTCCGTTCTTCTGTCTTGTGACGTGGAAGACTTGTCGGATGAGAGCGTGCCGGTCGTGGTCGAAGACGCGCGAGGAGTCGAATGCACGCCCCCTGACACGAAGCTCAAAGTGGAGGTGGTCGGTCGTGGCGCGTCCCGTGCGACCCTCTATGCCAAGAGGCTCGCCTGCCTGCAACCATTGTCCGACCTTCACAAGGTTGCGCGAGTTGTGACTGTACAAAGACTCGAGTCCGTTGGCGTGCCGAAGGATGACGCAGTTTCCGTAGCCGTAATGCGGACCCGATAGGATGACCTCGCCAGGGAAGGCGGCAAAGATGGTGTCGCCTGCACGGGTCTTGATGTCAGTCCCCGCATGGTGCCGCGCGCCGCCGAAGGGACTGATGACGCGCCCTCCGGGCAGAGGATAGTGCCACTCCTCAAGCGTGTAGTTGGCAAAGTTGATGGTGAACTGGTTGCCACCTCCGAAAGGGTCACGTGCTGCCTCGACCTTCATGACCTGCCACTCGTCAATGTCTGGCACCTCTTCCTGCGCCCTCGCCACACCTGCCCCGCACAAGAGCAGGACGCCCGCAAGAGACATGGCCGCCTTTCCCCGCAACGACGCATACATCGCGGAAAGCACTGCCATATAAAAGGCTCCCCGGGCGGAGGCTATGCCCCGTCCGCCCATATCCTTCCAGTTCTTCATCTCATGTTTTTCCCTAACCTGTCTCATTGTTCTCCTTAGTTAAATCCCAGACTCTCCATGACCCTGCTCACGGCTCCCTATAATCATGATGCCGCTATAGTTACGTCCCGTGTTAATGCCCTCGCGCCGTGCGCTGAAGAAGTCTGGAGACGTCATCGTACACGTGCCCTCGACGAAGACATCCTCCACGCCCATCTCGCCCAGCAGCCAGCGGTTTGCCTCCCACAGATCCACGTGCCAACGGCTGCCGCCATGCACGGGAAAACGCCGCGCTATGCGCTCCATAGGGAAGCCCTCCCTATAGAAAGCCTCGCAAACTTCCTCACCCACCTCGAAACTTTCGAGCGAGATGCCCGGACCGATAATGGCGTGCAGATCCGAACCCTGCACGGGACGCATTTCCTCTATGGTCTTCTGCACGATGCGCGCCACGGTGCCGCGCCATCCGGCGTGCACGGCAGCAACGACCCTCTGCCGCTCGTCGTAGAGAAGTACGGGAATACAATCTGCCGTCTTCACACAGGCACAGAGCCCCGCCCTGTCAACGACCACCGCATCCGTCTGCTCCGGCCGCCCCGCCTCCCTCATGCGACAGACCCTGTCCGAATGAACTTGCCTTGGCAGAGCCAGCTCCTCCGTCCGCAGCCCCATGGACTCCACGCCGCCGCTCCGCCCAATCGTAAAGGCCATCACCCAGCCGGGTGTCGCATATCTTATCACACCGTTTGCCATACATTAATATATTATATACACTTCCTTTGAATAATACGCACGCTCACTTATGAAAACCATCGCACCACCTTCCCGCAACCCCGCCGCTCTTTCCAGGCATCCCCGCCGCCCTCTGCGGGGATCCTGCAGCAGGCCTCGTGGAACTTACTCTTCATCCAGTCCGAAGAATTCCTCGTCGCTTGCGTCTTCAATCTCGTCCGCATCAAGAAGCTCAATCACATCGTCCTCGCCCTCGTCCGACATCTCCTGCAGGAAACTGCCAATCTCCTTGTTACGATGCACGATGCGATCTCTCTGCGTGATGGCCGCCAACTTGTTACTCTCGCTGTTCATTGCCTCCCAGAGCAAGTCCTTCAGTCTGGAAAGCCCGTCGCCCGTCACCGCACTGATGAAGACATGAGGCAGATCCTCGGGCAGATCCTCCGCTAAGAGCTGCCGCAGCTCCTCGTCCAGAAGGTCGTCCTTCGTAACAGCAAGCACACGCTGCTTCCCAAGAAGCTCCGGGTTGAAACTGCGCAGCTCGCCCAACAATACCTCATACTCCCGTCGGATATCGTCCGTATCGCCCGGCACCATAAAGAGCAGCAGCGAGTTGCGCTCAATATGACGCAAGAACCTCAACCCAAGACCGCGACCCTGCGAAGCACCCTCGATGATGCCCGGAATATCGGCCATCACGAAAGACTTCCCATCACGATACGAGACAATTCCCAGCGAAGGTTCCATCGTCGTAAAAGGGTAGCCCGCAACCTTCGGCCTTGCACTCGAGAGCGCACCGAGCAGCGTACTCTTGCCCGCATTGGGAAAACCCACCAGGCCGACGTCAGCAAGCAGCTTCAATTCAAGGACGATCGTCCGCTCCAGCATAGGTTCTCCGGGCTGCGCATAGCGAGGAGCACGGTTCGTAGCAGTAGCAAAATGCTTGTTTCCCATACCGCCGCGTCCGCCCCTGAGCAGAAGAACCGTCTCACCGTCCGACGTCACGTCGCAAATGTATTCGCCCGTCTCAGCATCATACGCCACCGTGCCGCACGGAACGTCGATAAAACGATCCGCACCATCCGCACCCGTACTGCCGCTTGCCCCGCCATTGCCGCCATGACCAGCAAACACATGCCGCTCATAGCGCAAGTGCAACAGCGTCCAGTAGTTATGATTGCCACGCAAGTATACATGGCCACCACGCCCGCCGTCCCCGCCGTCCGGCCCTCCGTTGGGCACATACTTGGCTCGGTGCATGTGCATCGAGCCTCGGCCGCCCTTGCCCGAACGGCAGCAGATCTTCACATAGTCGACGAAATTACTCTCAGCCATTATCCCAAAGTATCGAGCAAGGCATAGATCGATGCCAGCATCCCCTCCTTAGTCATATCCTCAGACCAGCGGAAAGTGTTCCGGATGCCCTCGCGTTCAAACCACTCCGCCAGCGGAGCCGTCTGGCTGCGATAGACCTCAAAGCGCTTCCTGATTGTCTCCTCATTATCATCAGCACGCCCCTGCTCCTTGGCACGATTCAGCAAGCGCGCCATAAGGACGTCCTCCTCAACCACCAGCTCAACCATCACGCCCATATCGTCGCCGCGCTCGCAGAGCATTTTCTTCAAGGCTTCTGCCTGGGCGATGGTGCGCGGGAAACCGTCGAAGATGACACCCTTGCCCGCAGGAAGCGCATCGTATGTCTTGGCCAGGATGTCGATCATCAGTTCATCAGGGATGAGCTGACCGTTTGAGATGTATCCTTGCGCCACTTTGCCAAGTTCGGTTTCATTCTTAATCTCGGCACGCAGTACGTCACCTGTACTAATATGTCCCATACCATAGCGCTCCACGATAGCCTCACTGTAGGTGCCCTTTCCAGAACCCGGCGCACCAAAGATAATAACATTCTTCATTACTTATATAATAATTTAATTAGTTGATTATTCCTATTTCATTGATTGAGTATTCCCGCTCAGTTGACTGATTGCTCCTGTCTAAGCGTATAGATATCCCTCAACTCACGTCCGTATCCGTCATAATCCAAGCCATAGCCTACGATGAAGTCCGCAGGAATCCGCTTGCAGCAGTAACGCACGTCAAGGGCAGCCTGAAGCCTCTCTGGCTTGAGCAAAAGCGTACAGACATCAATGCTGGCAGGCTCTCTCTCCCTCAAAGTCTCAAGTACATGCAGCATCGTAAGCCCCGAGTCAACGATATCCTCCAGGACAATGACAGGACGACCCGCAATGTCAACGTCAAGACCCATCACCTCCCGTACACAGCCTGTAGAGCAAGTCCCCCGATAGGAGGCAAACTTCACGAAAGATATCTCGCAAGGCACCCTGATCTCGCGCAACAAGTCAGCAGCAAACATAAAGGAACCATTAAGGACTGCAAGAAAAATCACCTCACGTCCCTCGTAGTCAGCATTGATTTCCGCAGCAACACGTCTTATCTCCTTCCTTATCTCCTCCTCAGTGAAAGAGACAACAAACTCCTTGTCCAGCACTCTGATTACCTTGTCCCCCTGCATCGTTCCTCAGTTGTGTGTATACGTCCACCAAGCATCGTTCTGATCCCGTGTAGTATTCTTCGCACTCCCTAAAGAAGTCGCTCCGCGCACACGGCTAAGAGTTTCCGGCGTCATCTGCAGGAAGCTGGCGATATGCACCATGGGCGCACGCAGGACTATCTCAGGTTTCTCACGCAACAGACGCTCGTAGCGTTCTGCGGCATTCTCAAAGCGCTGGCTGTCTGCATGCTCCTGACTACTGATAGCCACGTGCTCCAGGATTTTACGGTAGAGCATCTCCATCTCCTGGTTGCGAACCATAAGGTTGAAGAGATCATCGTGAGGAATGGCATAGAGCTTCGTGTTCTCAAGTGCCTCTACAATAAGCCGGCTGGGCTCCTGCTTAAGGAAGCTCTCAATGCAAAAGATGATGCGTCCCTCAAAGGAGAAATGTTCGGTGACATCCTTCTTGTTCTTGTAGTAATACTGCCTTGCCATCCCTTTCTCGACGAAATAAAGAGCGCGGCAGACGCTTCCCTCCTCCAGGATAGTCTCCCCCTTCTGGAACTTCAAGGGAACAAGAATAGAGCCCAGCACATCAACTGCTGGCGGTGTCAAAGGGCAATAGATCCGGGCTATCTCCCTTGCTATTTCTCGGCGTCTGTCCATCTGAGATATTGTCTTTTATCCCGTTCTTCTCACAAAGGAGAAAGAATTGCAGGGAATTTGGCAATTGTGTTTTTACTTGTTTCTTTCTGTACGTCTTGATGCTTCCTATTTCTCCCGGCGAAGGGCTTCGGGATATTTCTTTAGTCTAACTTCAGCACGGCAAGGAAGGCTTTCTGCGGCACCTGCACGTTGCCTATCTGCTTCATGCGCTTCTTGCCTCTCTTCTGCTTTTCAAGGAGCTTGCGCTTACGGCTGACGTCACCGCCATAGCATTTGGCGAGTACGTCCTTGCGCACCTGCTTCACGGTTTCGCGGGCGATGATCTTGGCGCCGATAGCTGCTTGTATCGCGATGTCGAACTGTTGGCGCGGCAGGAGTTCCTTCAGCTTCTCGCACATCCTTCTGCCAAAACTCTCGGCATTGTCAAAGTGCGTCAGTGTGGAAAGGGCATCGACGGGCTCGCCGTTGAGCAGGATGTCCATCTTGACGAGCTTGCTGGGGCGATAGCCGTCCTGGTGGTAGTCGAAGGAGGCATATCCCTTGCTGATGCTCTTGAGCTTGTCGTAGAAGTCGATGACTATCTCGCCCAGGGGCATCGCATATTGCAGCTCGACACGATTGCCGCTGATGTATTCCTGCTTGAGGAGTTCGCCGCGCTTGCCAAGGCAGAGCGTCATGATGGGGCCGATGAAGTTTGCCGTCGTGATGACGGAGGCGCGGATATATGGTTCCTCGATGTGGTCAATGAGTGTCTGGTCAGGCATTCCGCCGGGGTTGTGCACTTCGGTGACCGTTCCGTGCTTGTCATAGACGAGATAGGAGACGTTGGGGACGGTGGTGATGACGTCCATGTTAAACTCCCGGTCAAGCCTTTCCTGTATGATTTCCATGTGCAGCAGTCCGAGGAAGCCGCAACGGAAGCCGAAGCCGAGGGCAACGGAGCTTTCAGGCTGGAAGGTGAGGCTGGCATCGTTGAGTTGCAGCTTTTCGAGCGAAGCGCGCAGGTTCTCGAAGTCCTCCGTCTCGATGGGATAGACGCCGGCAAAGACCATCGGCTTGACCTCCTCGAAGCCTGCAATAGCCTCGCGGCAGGGGCTTTCGACGGTGGTGATGGTGTCGCCGACCTTGACCTCCGTTGCCGTCTTGATGCCTGAGACGATGTATCCCACGTCGCCGCACGCGAGCACCTGCCTGGGCATCATTTCCATCTTCAGCACGCCGATTTCGTCTGCCTTGTACACCTTGCCGGTGTTGATGAACTGCACCTGGTCGCCGCTCCGCATCGTGCCGTTCACAATCTTGAAGTAGGCAATGATGCCGCGGAAGGAGTTGAACACGGAGTCGAAGATAAGTGCCTGAAGCGGAGCGTTCTCGTCGCCCTTCGGACAAGGGATGCGCTCTACTACGGCCTTCAGTATCTCCTCCACGCCCATGCCCGTCTTGCCGCTGGCACGGATGATTTCCTCGTGCTTGCAGCCGATGAGGTCGACGATTTCGTCCTCCACCTCTTCGGGCATGGCGTTGGGCATGTCGCACTTGTTGATGACGGGGATTATCTCCAGGTCGTGGTCGATGGCCATGTAGAGGTTACTGATGGTCTGGGCCTGTACGCCCTGCGTAGCGTCCACCACGAGCAGTGCGCCCTCGCAGGCGGCGATGCTCCGGCTCACCTCGTAGCTGAAGTCCACGTGTCCCGGCGTGTCGATGAGGTTGAGGACGTACTTCTGTCCGCCATGAGCGTACTCCATCTGTATGGCATGGCTCTTGATGGTGATGCCGCGTTCCTGCTCCAGGTCCATGTCGTCGAGCATCTGTCCTTTCGTCACCGCAATGGTCTTGGTGTGTTCCAGCAGGCGGTCTGCCAGCGTGCTCTTGCCGTGGTCAATGTGAGCTATGATGCAGAAGTTGCGTATGTTTTGCATGTAAGAATCAATAAAATACTTCTGCAAAGGTACGAAAAAAAGTTCATAGTGCCTATACGCCGGCTCATTATTTTCTCTTTTACGGCCAAACGTCCTGCAGTCCCTTTCGCGAAAAGCAAGGGCCGGAGGCATTGGCGTCTCAGGATTTTTCCGTATATTTGTGCCGGATTTCCGGGCAGACCCGATACGACAACCTACGGACGAACCCGATACGGCAGCTACGGACGACCCGATACGACAGGCACGGACAACCCGACAGACAGCTACGCACAAACCTAATATTATATATAATGTATATGAAAGACATCCTAACACACATGAAAGGCATCTTAACACACATGAAAGACATCCTAACGCACATGAAAGGCATCTTAACGCACATGAAAGGCACCCTGACGCATACGACGCACGCTGAAGGCATCCGAATGAGACGCCCGGCCGCACTTGCATGCATCCTTGCCGTCACGCTCGGCATGCAGGCGCAGGACGACCGCATGATCCCCAAGGGAAAGGAGATCTACATACCGAGGGAGCTGCGCGACAACGACTTCACCGACAAGGAGTCCCAGTGGAGCTACCACCGCATGGCCTGCACGCCGAACGTCGTCTGCTTCTGGGAGAAAGGCTTCGGCGACGACCTGAGCCAGGCGCCCGAGCTCGACGGGCAGCCCATGACCGTCGACCTGGACAACCTGCTCGCCCGCCTCGAGTACTTCTACGGCGTCTACCGCGACATGATGGGCTTCCTCCTGCCAGGCAGCAATGCCGAGCGGTACAGGATGATGGTCATGCTCAAGTACTCGCTCGAGAGCACCGCCTACGGCGGCAGCTACGACAACACCATCGGCGCACTCTGGATCACCCCGAGGCGCATCCGCGACAAGACGCTCAACTGCATCGCCCACGAGCTGGGCCACGCCTTCCAGCACCAGATAACCTGCGACGGACAGTCACAGGGCGTGCGCGGCAGCATCGTCGAGACCGGCGCCCAGTGGATGCTCTGGCAAGTCAACCCACGCTGGACCACCGACGAGTACTACCACTGGGAAGCCTTCCGCCAGGCCACGCACCTCAGCCTCTTCCACCCCGACAACATGTACCACGCCCCCTACGTCCTCGAGCACTGGAGCCAGCTGCACGGCCTCACCTTCATGGCCGACATGTTCCGCGGCAAGAAGCGCGAAGAGGACTTCACCCAGGCATACATGCGCATGTACAACGCAGACGCAGCGCAGCTCTCCGACCAGCTGCTCGACTGCTACAGCCGCCTCCTCACCTTCGACTTCCCCGGCAAGCGCAACGACAGCCGCCGCTACTCCTGCGAGCTCCAGACCCAGATGCGCGACACGCTCGACGGATGGCAGAAGCCCCTCAGCGTCCCCGAGACCTACGGCTTCAACGCCGTCGAAGTCACACTCCCGCCCGCCGGCAAGACCGTCAAGGTACGCTTCCGCGCACTCACGAAGGAAGCCCGTGCCGCCTACCGCTACCGCCTCGTCGCAGTCGACCACGAGAACAACCCCGCATACCTCCCTGCCGTCTCGGCCGCCAAGCACACCCTCTCCTACACCAACCCCGGCAACGTCAAGAAGCTCTACCTCGTCGTCGTCGGCTGCCCCGCCAAGACATACGACCCCTCATCCCTCCCCGAGCGCTACCCCTACATGATAAAAGTCGACTGACACCCCACAGAAGCCGGCCCGCACATCCAAGGCAGCATCCGCCCGACCCGCACAGAAGCCGGGCCGCGCATCCAAGGCAGCAACACCGTCCGCAGCAACCACAGCGGCAACGACAAAGGCTGAATCCCGACAAAGGATTCAGCCTTTTCCTTGC
>JAFLUV010000102.1 GCA_022508635.1 Prevotellaceae bacterium | reverse complement strand
TGCGAATTGGTACTTACCAATTTCCCGGTCGGTAAGTACCAATTTTCAGACCGGTCGGCACAAGTCAGGACTATAGTTATTAACAGTTTAATATTCAGTACTATGGAACGAAAGAAACAGAAGAGGCTCATGAATCTCTTTCAGGCTGCGGCTCTCGTGACGGCAGCTTTGTGCACGGCATCCTCCTGCACCGGAAACAGAAGTGCAGGGCAAGGGGTCTCTGCAAATACGGAAACGGTGCACGTAAAGAAAGAAGGGAGTATCACGGAACTTGAGAACCAGGACTACCAGATGAAGATAGAAGCCCACCTGGAGCTTGACGAGGAGAAGACTCTGTTCTCATGCAGCAGGATGAAGTATGACGCCGGATACTATTTCCTTGCCGAGACAGGCCGCAATCAGACGATACTTGTCTTCGACTCTTTGGGAAACTATGTCTCGAAACTCGGCGACAAGGGCAGGAAGGAAAGTGAGTACGAGACGGAAATCACCGACTGGTTCTATATTGCCGACGCAGGGAAGGTGCTGGTGTACGAGGGTCAGAAGAGCATGCTGCACGTGTTCGCCATCGGTGGAGACTATGTCAAGACGATACGCTTCTCACAGCTGCACCCGGATGCCATAGGCGCCATAGCCTACGACAAGATATACTGCTTATGCCAGCGCAAGGCAGGCGAGGACGGGGATGCAGCACAGCTGTGCACGGTATCGGATAACGGGGAGATCATCGAGAGCCTTATCAGCCTTGAGGATGACATGGCATTTGTACCGCACAAGCGTTGCTTCCACTCGTACCAGAACCGGCTGTACCACATTCCAAGCTATGCCGACTCAGCCATAGTCTTCAACAGGAATTCAGTAGAAAAGGTTGTACGCTTCACGTTTGACGACGACTTCCTGACAGAAAAGGAAAAGGCCGAGGCATGCGCCGGTCAGATAGAAAGCTATTTTCACTTTAAGGGCATACAGTCCATTGTTGCTTACTATGAAACCTCACGGTTCCATTATCTGGTGTATGTTGATTCCGGCACTTACTGGCACCATCTCATAGACAAGGAAAATGGAAAGCAGTACCGCTTCAACACAGACATGACGAAGGGCTTGTTCCCCGGAAGTGCGCTTTGTGTGAGGGATAACAAGCTGCTGTATTATGTATCGAAGGAAAAAATCGACGAGATGCGTCAGATTATAGATCCGGATGCATACGAGAAGCTGCTTGCCAAGAGTCACGAAACGATACAGCGGATTTTCCGTGGCGATGAACAGTTGCCTCTCATCTTGTCAATAGAAATCAAGGAATAAAATCGGTTCAGGAAAAATAAGGGAGGTGGTTGTCCCACGCGATGCAGTGAATCCTCGCTAAAAACCCTCAGTATGTATGAACGGGCGCAGTGCATCAGGCTCCATTCCACGACGGCGAGCATAGTCACGAAGCTGGTCCTCGCCTATGGTGCCCACACTGAAGTATCGTGCGCAGGGATGGGCAAGCATGATTCCGCTGGTGCTGGCATGAGGCATCATGGCACCGCTCTCAGTGAGACGGATGCCAAGTGAAGGGAAGTCCAGCAATGTAGAGAGCAGGAAGTTGAGGCTCTGGTCGGGTAGGGAAGGATAGCCCACAGCAGGACGGATGCCCTGGTAGTGAGCGGCAAGCATCTGCGGGATAGTAAGCTGTTCGTCGGCAGCATAGCCCCACCATTGCCGCCGCACCATCATGTGGGCCAGTTCTGCGGCAGCCTCTGCCAAGCGGTCTGCCAGGGTCTGCGCCAAGAGGTGGCGATAAGGGTCGTCGTCATGAGATTGTTCCATGTCTGGCTCTGTAGTGCTGGCAAAAAGTCCGATGTGGTCATTGATACCTGACTGACGGGGTGCCACGAAATCTGCCAGGCAGAGAGCCGGTTCGCCTGGAGCATAGTGCTGGCTACGCAGCAATGGCAGACGTGCTCCGAGGTCAGGCAGCACGATATCCTCTTCCTCGCTCCACGCACGTTCTATCATCACGCGACAGCTGGCGGAACGTCCCTCTTCGCTCCATCGTCGCAACTGTTCCTGTGCATCGTGCCAAAGATTCAGTGCTGTCTGTGCCTGTGTCTTCTGATCTTCGGGAAAATTCTGCATCCAGCCGGCGAGGCATGCAGGGCAGTCGTGCACTTGTGCAATGGAAGCAAAACTTGTGCCGAGCGACCAAGCATGAAAAAAATAGCTCCAGCTGATGAACGGCTTAAGTTCCGGAATAGTGAAGCAAGGGGTGTAGGTCATTGGTCAAGATTGG
The DNA here is from genome assembly GCA_022508635.1 of Prevotellaceae bacterium. Classification (GTDB taxonomy): domain Bacteria; phylum Bacteroidota; class Bacteroidia; order Bacteroidales; family Bacteroidaceae; genus Physcousia. The sequence continues at coordinate 6,234 of JAFLUV010000102.1, read as the reverse complement.
AGACAAAGCCTTGGTGACGTGCAGGCAGGTCGCGCATGATGACTTCGTAGCTCCGTTCGAGGATACGCTGTACAGCCTCGCTCCGCTCTGCACTTTGTTGTTGCTCAGATGCTTCGCGGATGTCTTCTGCCTTCTTGTCCGTTGTCCTTGTTTCAGGCATGATAGGCTCGTGTATGATGAGTCGCATGGGATGCCACGTGAGGAAGAAGAACCCACGCTGCCGGGGCAAAACATCGAAGCATCCGTCAATGGTGACGGGTACGACAGGAAGCTGTAGCTCGTCTGCAAGCTGGAAAGCCCCTCTGCGGAACTTTGCCATGTGTCCGGTGAATGTGCGTGCTCCTTCAGGGAAAACGACTAATGATACACCATGCTTCAGGACTTGCCTGCCCTGTTCGTAAGTCTTGTGAATGGCTTTCGGGCCGCTCTTGTCCACAAAGATATGTCCGGCGCTCTCGCTGGCTTTGCCTATCAAGGGTATGTTACGGAGTGATTTCTTCATCATCCAGCGGAAACTGCGTCCCAGGAAACCATAAATAAGGAAAATGTCATACATACCCTGATGGTTGGCAACAAAGACATAGGATTGTTTCTCGTTGAGCAGCTCTCGACCCTCCACTTTGACAGGCAACAGAAAGCCCCAGCACATCAGCCGACTCCATACCATGGGTGGATAATAGCCCCAGAAACGTGCATTGCCCAGCGTGCACCCAATGATGGTGGTAAGGGTGGTGGCAATCGTCACGAGCAACAACAATGGGGCGGCTATGAAAAGCTGGTAAAATCGGTAGAGTATCTGCATGGTATTAATAGTTCTTCTCCTTTTCCCTGTTCTCCTCCGCTATCTTGATGTACTCTTTAACATAGGGATGCCCCAGGAAGTAGGGCGTAGCGTTGGTAATGATTTCCTCTATCTGCGGGGTAAAAACAGGATAAGGCAGATTGCTGGTCAGTATCATGAAGATGCCCGGTCCTAATACATTATTATAGTTGTCGCGTATAAAGCGCGTTACCAGCTTGTCGTTCTCTTCTATCAGCAGGCGTGACTGGTTGCTCAATTCGAAAGTAATATCGTCATAGTCAATGCCATTCATAATCATCTGCGACTCTATTCGTGGCAGTTCCGCCATGCGTGCGTCGATTTGTGTCTTGCGCTGTATAAAACCCGAAAGGGTGTCGTTGAGCGGCGTACCGGTGGCGCTCTGTTGTGTCTCGCCGATGCGTAGCTGGACTTCGCCCTCCTCCAGTACCAAAGGCATCAGGCTCAGGTCTCCCATGAATACGTTCGCCAACATCGTAGAGTCCATTCCTCCCCCGAAGTTGAATCTGCCGTGTACGACACGCGTAGAGTCAATGCTGCGCATCTCTCCGTCAACAAATACTTTCAGTGTCAGCATCTTTCCCTCAAGTTCTTCCACGCTGGACGCCCCTGTCACGGCATATTGACTTTTGCAGGAAAGCAACGTCAGCAGACTTAGCAAAGACAGACAGTATAACTTGTTCATTACGGTTTCAACTCTTAGGAAAAGCAAAGATAGGTAATCCTAAGCAAACAGCAAAAACAATTAAGACTATTTAACCTATTACTTGTTCATAGCCTGCTCAAGGTCTGCAATGATATCCTCTACATTCTCTATGCCTACACTGAGCCGAACGAGGTCTGGAGCTACGCCTGCCTCACGGAGCTGCTCATCGCTGAGTTGGCGGTGGGTATGGCTGGCAGGGTGGAGCACACAGGTGCGTGCATCGGCAACGTGCGTCACGATACTGATGAAGTCCAGGCTGTCCATGAAGCGGATAGCGTCTTCCTTCGTGCCTTTCAGTCCGAAGGCGATGACACCGCAAGTGCCGTTTGGCATGTACTTTTGTGCCAAGGCGTAGTATTTGTTTGAGGGCAATCCTGCATAGTTCACCCATCCCACCTTTGGATGTTTCTCAAGCCACTCTGCCACCTTCTGTGCATTTTCGCAATGTCGTGCTACACGGAGGTGCAGCGTCTCAAGTCCGAGGTTGAGCAGGAAAGAGTTCTGTGGTGCAGGAATGCTGCCGAGGTCGCGCATGAGCTGTGCAACGAGCTTGGTGCAATATGCCATCTTGCCGAAAGCTTTTGTATAGGTCAGGCCATGATAGGAATCGTCCGGCGTACAGAGTCCAGGGAAACGTTCTGCGTAGTCGTTCCAGGGGAAGTTGCCACTGTCGACCACTGCGCCACCCACCTGTGCAGCATGGCCGTCCATGTATTTCGTGGTGGAATGTGTTACGATGTCACAACCCCACTCGAAGGGGCGGCAGTTGATAGGTGTGGCGAAGGTGTTGTCTATGATGAGGGGCACGCCATGCTTGTGTGCCATCTTGGCAAAACGCTCGATGTCGAAGACGTTTCCGCCCGGGTTGGAGATAGTCTCGCCGAAGAAGCACTTCGTGTTCGGACGGAAGGCAGCTTCGATACGCTCGTCGTCCCAGTCCGGGTCGATGAAAGTGCACTTGATGCCAAGTTTCCTGAGCGTCACGCCAAAGAGGTTGAACGTGCCGCCGTAGATAGTGTTGGAGGTGATGAAGTGGTCACCTGCCTGACAGATATTGAAGATGGCATAGAAGTTTGCTGCCTGTCCGCTGCTCGTGAGCACTGCACCTACGCCGCCTTCAAGGGCGGCAATCTTCTGTGCGACGGCATCATTCGTGGGATTGGCAAGGCGTGTGTAGAAATAGCCATTGTCTTTGAGGTCGAACAAACGTGCCATCTGGTCGCTCGTCTCGTAGCGGAATGTTGTACTCTGATAGATAGGCAGCTGCTGCGGCTCGCCCTTTCCTGGTTTCCATCCGCCGTGCAGACAGATGGTCTCAAGATTCTTCTTTTTCATGTAAAATGATATTAGACGATTATAATGTTTTTGTTGGTTGCAAAGGTACGTATTTCTTTGCTACTCCACAAGAGATTCGTTGAACATTTCCCATGCCTGTACCGGAACGGATGATATATGTCAAGAAAAGTATGTCGCAAAGGGAAGGATGTGGAAGAAATTATGAATTGTGGATAAAATATCGTATCTTTGCAACCCAATTGAGGAGATTTTACGCCCCAGTTGAGAAAAAATTACGTCCCAGTTGAGAAACATATATTATATTTATATAAGGTAAACAACCATAAACTTTTAATTGTATGAAACTGACCAATCACCTCAACCAGTATGAAGGTCTTATCTGGAAGCGCGAGATAAACGTGCGCGACTTCATCCAGCACAACTATACACCCTATACAGGCGATGAGTCTTTCCTCGCAGGTCCTACGACACGCACACTGAAGCTTTGGAGCATCCTTTCCGAGATGTTCAAGACGGAGCGTGAAAAGGGCGTATACGATGCTGAGACGAGAAAGCCGCAGACGCTCTGCACCTATGGTCCCGGATACATTAGCAAGGAGGATGAGGTGATTGTCGGCTTGCAGACGGACGCTCCCCTGAAGCGCGGCATATTCCCGAAAGGCGGCATCCGCATGGTGGAGGCTGCGTTGCAGTCGTATGGCTATGAGCTTGACGGCGATACGAAGGAAGTCTATACGAGACACCGCAAGACGCATAATGCCGGTGTGTTCTCTGCCTATACCCAGGACATCCGCAAGGCTCGCCACTCGCATATTATCACCGGCCTGCCCGATGCCTATGGGCGCGGCCGCATCATCGGCGACTACCGCCGTATTGCTCTCTATGGTACGGACAACCTCATCGAAGAGAAGAAGCGTTTCTTGGACAGGCTTGACGGGCAGGAGATGACGGAGATGGTCATCCGCCAGCGTGAGGAGATATCTGAGCAGATACAGGCACTGAAGGACTTCGTCAAGATGTGTGCGGCATACGGGTTCGACGTGACGAAGCCGGCACAGAACGCTCGCGAGGCCGTGCAGTTCGTGTACTTCGGCTATCTTGGCGCAGTGAAGGACCAGGACGGGGCTGCGATGTCTATCGGCCGCATATCGACCTTCCTTGACATATTCATCGAGCACGACATGAAGAACGGCGTGCTGACCGAGGAGGAGGCGCAGGAACTCATTGACCAGATGGTCATCAAGCTCCGTATCATCCGCTTCCTCCGTACTCCGGAATACAACGACCTTTTCAGTGGCGATCCCGTCTGGGTGACTGCCAGCGAAGGCGGCATGGGCATTGACGGACGAACGCTTGTCACCAAGACCTGTTTCCGCATGCTTCATACGCTTGAGAACCTCGGCCCGGCTCCCGAGCCTAACCTGACGGTTCTCTGGAGCGAGCGCCTGCCTGAGGGATGGAAGCGCTATTGTGCAAAGATGTCCATCAAGACCAGTGCCATACAGTATGAGAACGACGACCTGATGCGTCCCGACTTTGGTGACGACTATGGCATAGCCTGCTGCGTGAGTCCTATGAAGATAGGCAAGCAGATGCAGTTCTTCGGTGCACGTGCCAACCTGGCCAAGTGCCTGCTCTATGCCATCAACGGCGGCAAGGACGAGCGCAGCGGCGAACAAGTGGCTCCGGAGTTCATGCCTATCACTTCCGACGTGCTCGACTATGAGGAGGTGATGCAGAAGTTCGAGCAGATGATGCAGTGGCTGGCTAAGATCTATTGCGATGCCCTGAAGATAATCCACTACATGCACGACAAGTACGACTACGAGGCCTTTGAGATGTCCTTGCATGACGGCGACGTGGAGCGCATCAGTGCCTCGGGCATTGCCGGTCTCTCCATCGTGACCGACTCTCTGGCTGCCATCAAGTTCGGCGAAGTAAGGGTACTGCGCGACGAAAGAGGCCTGGCCGTCGGCTTCGAGAACAGCGGCTACGTCCCCTATGGCAATAACGATGAGAAGACGGATGCCATTGCCATGATGGTGACGGAGAAGTTCATGGAGTTCATGCGCCAGCATCAGACCTATCGCAATGCAGTCCCCACGCAGTCGCTGCTCACCATCACTTCCAACGTTGTCTATGGCAAGTATACGGGAGCAACGCCCGACGGCCGTCCCGGCGGCGTGCCTTTTGCGCCCGGTGCCAATCCCATGAACGGCCGCGACACGCGCGGTGCCGTGGCGGCTCTTGCCTCAGTGGCCAAGCTTCCCTTCCAGCATTCGCACGACGGCATATCCTATACCTTTGCCATCTCTCCCTCAACCCTCGGCAAGGACGACGAGACGCAGGTCGACAATCTGGTGAGCCTGATGGACGGCTACTTTACGCCCGACGGCGGACACCATCTCAACGTGAACGTGTTCGACCGCGAGCTCCTTGTCGATGCCATGGAGCATCCCGAGAAGTATCCGCAGCTGACCATCCGCGTATCCGGCTATGCCGTGAATTTCGTCAAGCTCACGCGCGAGCAGCAGCTCGATGTCCTCAGCCGCACCATCAACCATTCGCTGTAGGGTCGCTTGACGGGCAACATCCATTCCATAGAGACGCTTGGGGCAGTCGACGGGCCGGGCATACGCTTTGTCGCATTCATGCAGGGCTGCCCCTTGCGCTGTTCCTTCTGCCATAACCCGGACACATGGGACGCAGGAGCCGAGCCGCAGTTCCGCTGGACGCCGGAGGAGCTGCTTGCCGAGCTCTTGCGCTACAGGAGCTACATCCGCAAGGGAGGCGTGACGCTCAGCGGCGGCGAGCCCTTGCTGCAAGCGCGCTTCGCCCGCGAGTTCTTCCGCCTGTGCCGGGAGCAGGGCATTCATACGGCCCTTGACACCAGCGGTGCCGTATGGAACGACGAGGCACGGGCCGTCATGGACTTCACAGACCTTGTCCTTCTTGACATAAAGACGGCCGACGATGCCCTTCATCCCTCCTACGTGGGAGCCGCGAGGAGTAGCAACCACAAATGGTTCGAGCACCTCCGGCAGACAGGCAAGCCCGTCTGGGTGCGCCACGTCCTGGTGCCCGGCTACACCTTCGACGAAGCCCGCCTGCGCGGCGTGGCAGACTACCTGCGCGGCTATCTTGACGTCATCGGGCGCATAGAGCTTCTTCCCTATCACAGTCTTGGCAGGCACAAATACGAGCGGCTCGGCATCACTTATCCCCTGGCGGACGTCGGCGACCTCTCTCGCGAGCAGGCAGAACATGCCCGAAGCCTCTTCCGCCAGTGGCTTCCCGGCGTGACGGTGAGGTAGCTTCCCGCAGGCCATGCAGCCGTAGCCGCATGGCTTTGTCCTTTCATCATACCAGTATCGGATTCTCGTCGCTTAAGCCTTGCGCCTTCATCGCTTAA
>JAFLUV010000101.1 GCA_022508635.1 Prevotellaceae bacterium | reverse complement strand
CCTCGCCCACGGTGCAGAAGATGAAGTCGGTGTCCTGCTCCGGCACGTATTTCAGCTTCGTCTGCGTGCCATTGAGGAAGCCCTTCCCCTCCAGCCCGCCCGAGCCGATGGCTATCTGTGCCTGTATGACATTGTAGCCTGCTCCGCGCGGGTCGTCCTCCAGCCCGAGCAGCACACGTATGCGCATCTGCTGGTGCCGCTCCATCACCTTGTTCAGCACGAAGCTGGCAGAGTAGTGGAACGCCATGCTGCCAAGCGTGAACAGCGCAATGAGAGCATAGGGCAGGTAGCGGTCGCGCAAGGCAAGGTACAGCAGCCAGAGTGCCGTGGCTCCGCAGGCAATGGCCATCGCCCATACGGCATCATAGGGATATATCAGCTTTGCGAAGAGTATGGCGACGGCATCCACGCCCAGGACGACGAGCAGGCTCGTGTACGCCTTCCTCTCTCCGCCGCCGTAGACACGGACAAGGCCTGCCGTAAAGACCTGTATGAGAACCATGACCAGCACCTGCCCCAGGCTCGTCGTCTCTATGCACCAGAGCTGCTCGTCGTCAAAGCGGACCCCGACCACGAAGTAGACCACGGCAGATACGGCCGTGAAGAGCAGGCAGCCGGGCATGCCCTCGCGGTAAAGCGCCAGGAACAGAGCCGTGTAGACCAGCGCAGTGCCGGTCTCCTTCTGCAGGACTATCAGCCCCATGGGCAAGATTATCAGGGCTGCGGCGATGATGAAGTCATACCATCGCCTGATACTGAAGCCATAGCTGCTCATGACCTTGGCCAGGCAGAGCGCGACGCCGAACTTCGCAAACTCGGCAGGCTGGATGCTGAAGGAGCCGACCTTTATCCACGACATCGAGCCGTGTATGTCACGAGCCAGGAAAGGCGTCGCAAACAACACGCCCAGGAAGAATATGTATATAATGTAGGAGAGCGCCTCGATAAGCCTGTCGTCTATCATGAGGACAAGCACGCCCAGGAGCATCGAGCTGCCTATCCAGACTATCTGCATCCCGCTGCGCGTGGAAAAGTCCAGGATGTTGGTCGACTGCTCATAGTCATAGCATGCACCGCAGACACTCATCCACCCCAGCGCCAGTAGCACAAGGTAGACGAACAGGGTGAACCAGTCCAGCGAGCGGAACATTGACGGTGGGTTGTTCTTTGCCATATTACGGGGATATAAGTTCTGTCAGTAAAATGAATGTGATTCCTGCGCCTACTTCCTCGGCACGGCAGCCTCACCGCTCGTCGCAGGAACGGGAGCAAGGCTGCGAGGCGTGTACAAATGCCTGTTCTCAAACTCCTCGGCACGTGCCTTGCTCGCCTCAGAGAGATGCCCGTTGATGTACTGTTCCATCATGAGTGCACCGATGGGAACACCGTAGGTTGCGCCCCATCCGCCATTCTCGACGTAGACGCAGATGGCAATCTTCGGGTTCTCGCGCGGCGCAAAGCCCATGAACACACTGTGGTCCTGTCCGTGCGGATTCTGTGCCGTGCCCGTCTTTCCGCACACCTCGTAGTCGCTGCTGTTTGCTTGCCGGCATGTCCCGCCCAGTACTGCCTGCCGCATGCCTGCCACCACCGTCTCGTAGTGTTCGCGTTTCGCCAGAGTGTAGTGCTTGCGCATGTAGGTGGTGTCTTGGGCTATGCCCTGCACTTCCTTGACCACGTGAGGGATGATGTAGTATCCTCTGTTGGCTATCGTGGCACCGAGGTTAGCTATTTGCAAAGGCGTGAGGTTGACCTCGCCCTGTCCTATGCTGATGCTGATAACGGTCAGGCCGCTCCAGCTTCCACGATACGCCTTGTCGTAGAACGGTGCGTTGGGTATCATGCCTCGTTTCTCGCCGGGCAGGTCTATGCCCAGCTTGTAGCCGAAACCCATACTGACCATGTAGTCTTTCCAGGTTGTCATGGCATCCTGCACAGTCTTGTACTTCTTCCTGTTGCCGAACATGTAGTAGAGTCCCCAGCAGAAATAGCCGTTGCACGACGTGGCGATGGCCGGGACGAGGGGTAGGGGAGAGCCATGGCTGTGGCATCCTACCGTGAGACCCTTGTAGTGGAAGCCATGGGTGCAAGGGAAGGATGTCGATGGAGTGATGACGCCTTCCTGCAAGAAAGTAAGCGCCTGGCTGGTCTTGAAGGTAGAACCTGGCGGATATTGTCCCATGATTCCACGGTTCAGGAGCGGCTTGTAGGGGTCTTGAGCCAGCAGCTTGTGGCTCTTCCCTCGCTGTCGTCCTACCATCATGCGCGGGTCATACGTAGGGCTTGACACCATGCACAGCACTTCTCCCGTGCTCGGCTCTATGGCAACGATACTGCCCAGCTTTCCCTTCATAAGGCGCTCGCCAAGGGCTTGCAGCTCAATGTCGATGCTCATCGTAAGATTGCGCCCCGGTATAGGTGCGATGTCAAACTTGCCGTTCTGGTATCTGCCCTTGATGCGTCCTCGGGCATCGCGTAACAGAATCTCCATGCCCTTCTCTCCGCGCAGAACTGTCTCATACGAACGCTCTACGCCAAGCGTCCCGATATAGTCCCCGCTTCGGTAATAGGGATCGGCCTCTATGTCGCTCGGACTTACCTCGCCAATGTCGCCAAGCAGGTGTGCAGCGTTAGGGTAGTTGTATTGTCGTATGCTGCGTCTCTGTATATAAAACCCAGGAAAGCGGAACAGCTTCTCTTGGAAACGGCTAAACTCTTCTGTGGAAAGTTGGCTCATGAATAGTTGTTGGGTATAGCTGCTGTAGCCAGGGTTGCGTCTTGGATCCTTGATTTCCGCCATGCGTCGCTCGTACCAGTCACGTGTGATGCCAAGACTCTCGCAGAGGTTCAGCGTGTCGACTCCCTGCTGCTCCGCCATGATGACCATAATGTCGTAGGCAGGCTGATTGTATACAAGCAGCTTTCCATTACGGTCGGATATGGCACCTCGGGCAGGGTATTGTATGCGTTTAAGGAATGCATTGGAGTCAGCACTGGCCTTGAAGTTCTCACTAAGCAGCTGGAGCGTGAAGAGTCTGATCAGATAGATGGCGATGATAGTCACCGCCACGGCGCCTATCACATACTTTCTCTTCTCCAGCTCATAGTCTGGTTTCGTAGATTTATCATCCATAGTGCCGCGGTTATCTTATCTCTTAGGGTTGCGTATCGTCTCGACTATAATGGCAATAAGCATGGAGGCAGCATAGCTCACACTCATACTTATGGCGATGTCTGTAAGGCGGAAATAGGAGAAACCCTCAAGGGCAAAGTATATAATGTGATGCAAAAGGAATAGCAGTGCCATGAAGCGCAGGTAGTTCCAGCGCCCCATAGTAACGAACGAGGGACTGAACTCCTCCTCTGAGTCGCGAGGAACCGTGAGTTGCAGTAGTGGTGGCTGTAGGAGTGCTATGAACGTCATAGCGGCACTTCCTATGCCAATCGTACCGGCAAAGATATCTGTCACAAATCCTAAGGCAAAGCCCCACAACAAAGCCCCTGCACGCGATGTGCCCAAAGGCAGAATGATGACAGCAAGCGGGCACAATAGGGGAGCACCCCATCCCCCAGGATGAATCTGGTTGAGGACAAATACTTGTAATGTCAACAGCATCAACGTCCATGCCAAACGGTGGAGAATTGATATAATCATCGTGCCAAGAGTGAGTCGAGTTCTTCTTTACTGTGGTTATTGATCACGTTGACGTGGCGGAGGTTGGCTATATCAGTGCTCAGTAGTATTTCCAACTCGTATGCCATGCCGTCGCTACTGTTATGTATCTCTGCCACCTTGCCCAGGAAGATGCCTGGGGGAAAGACGTTGCTAAAGCCGCTTGTCTCTACGATGTCACCTTTTTTGATGCGGGCATGGCGTGGTACCTCGTCCATTGAGGCACGTAGTGTCTTGCCGCCTTTCCATTTCATGTAGCCAAAGTACTCTGTGTCACGTAGTCGGCAACTGATGCTGCTGTGACTGTTTAGGATGGACATGACCAAAGCATAGTGCGGAGTCACTTGGCTGACAATCCCCACGACACCCGTACCACTTACTACTCCCATCTCCGGCTGAATTCCGTCTGCACTGCCTGCATCTATGACAAGCATATTATCCTTCTGCCGAACACTATTGTTAACGATGTGGGCAGGTATGAGGGTCATGCCATGCAGAGTCTTAGCCAGTGCCTTTTGCGTATTAGTGGAGTCGGTACACAGCTTGGCAAGCTCATGACGTAGCATGTCGTTGTCGTATTGCAGTATGATGTTTCTTTGGGTTAGCTCAGCATTCTCAGTCGGCATGCTCAGGTACGAGAGTATGTGTGCTTCCCATTTATGTACTTGGGCTGCAACAATGTTGGCTTGAGTCAGCCAAATGCTGCCCTGGTAGTGGTTATATTGGAAAAGCAGGAATCCACTGAGCCCTTCCAGCAAAAGGAAGATAGCCCAGTGGATATAAGCTGTTATGCGCTCGATGAAATCGTGCACGATTACATCAGGAATGCGAAGTTGTTGATGTTCTTCAGTGCAATACCCGTACCTTTGGCAACGCTATGCAAAGGATCGTCAGCAACGTGGAACTCGATGTTAATCTTGTCCGTCAGTCGCTTTGCAAGGCCTCTGAGTAATGCGCCTCCACCTGTGAGCCAGATACCGTTCTTGACAATATCGGCATAAAGTTCTGGTGGTGTCTCCTCAAGAGCACCGAGCACAGCTGCTTCGATCTTTGCGATGGTCTTTTCCAAACAGTGCGCTATCTCCTGATAACATACTGGCACTTCCATGGGGAGAGCCGTGATGCGGTTTGGCCCATGCACGATGTAGTCATCGGGAGCGTCTTCTCCCAAATCGGTCAAGGCAGCTCCGACATGTATCTTGATACGTTCTGCCATACGCTCACTGACTTTGACGTTGTGCTGTCGGCTCATGTATTCTTGTATGTCAGCGGTAAGCTCGTCGCCAGCTACGCGCAGGCTTTTATCGGCTACGATGCCACCCAGCGAAATGACGGCAATCTCAGTGCTGCCGCCGCCTATGTCGACTATCATGTTGCCTTCAGGAGCCAATACGTCAAGTCCGATGCCGATAGCAGCTGCCATGGGCTCAAAGATGAGATAGACTTCACGTCCGCCTGCATGCTCGGCACTGTCGCGCACGGCACGCAGTTCAACCTCGGTACTACCGCTTGGTACACCGATGACCATCTTCAGGGCAGGGGTAAAAAGGCGGTTGCCTGTGTGTGTCATCTTGATGAGGCCGCGCATCATCTGCTCGCAGGCATTGAAGTCGGCAATGACACCGTCACGCAAAGGGCGGATGGTGCGAATCTCGGGATTCGTCTTTTCGTACATCATCTTGGCCTTGTTGCCGACGGCTATCATTCGTTCTGTCCGGCGGTCAAGTGCCACCACGCTCGGCTCATCCACGACAATCTTTCCATCACTGATGATGATGGTGTTGGCTGTGCCAAGGTCCATGGCAATTTCTTTACTAAGGGAAAACCATTTCATGTGGTTAGTTGTAGTTCAGAATGAGTAAAACAAAATTGTTCTGACAGTTGTAGTTCCTTTCTCTCAAAAGTTGGCTGATATTACTTTTGGCTTTCGAACCAGTTGTGTATGGCGGTGTCGTAATGGCTGCTGGTGGCGAAGGCTCTGGTAGCGAACCATTGGCGGTCGGCCAGTTCGCTTTGTGCGCCTTGTTTCTTCAGCAGGTCGAGCAGAGGTTTGTATTCTGCCTTGGAGGGCACGATGATGACATCGCGGAAGTTCTTGGCTGCTGCACGGATGAGACTGATGCCGCCTATGTCGATTTTCTCAATAATGTCTGCCTGGCTTGCACCTGCAGCTACTGTATCTTCGAAAGGATAGAGGTCTACGATGACGAGGTCGATTTCGGGAATGTCGTACTGTTGCATCTGCTTGAGGTCGCCTTCGTTCTCGCGACGTCCGAGTATGCCACCGAAGACTTTCGGGTGCAGCGTCTTGACTCTGCCTCCCAAGATGCTTGGGTATGTCGTCACGTCCTCTACTTTTCTGCAAGGGATGCCAAGGCTCTCAATAAAAGTCTGAGTGCCGCCGGTCGAGAGCAACTCTACGCCTTCGGCATTCAGGGTACGAAGTATTTCTTCCAGTCCGTCCTTGTGGAAGACGGATACCAGGGCACGCTTTATTTTTTTGGTTTCCATAATATATAGTCGTTTAGAAATTTGCATGCAAAGTTACAAAATAATTCTGATATGGCAATAATTTTTCTCGGGGGAAATCATAAATTTGCTCCTAAGGACAGAGCGGGTGTTATTTTTGTGGTGAAAATACGTGCTTGCAGGTAGAATATATTTTCCCATGATTGTCCTAAAAACCTTGCGGAAGTTGTCGGAGATATAGAAATTTTTACTAACTTTGCCGCCGTTATTGCATATAAATCCAATAAAAGCTAAAGGATAATGAAACATCTACAACTCCCTCTGCTTCCGATACTTTTCGTTGTCGGTCAACTCTATGGCACGCATGCACCTGCCTATGGCGTACAGAACAAAACAGCTTCCGGCATTCCGTTGCAGCCTCGTGTCGGGCACAAGGGTATAAGGAACCCCGTTATCAATGCAGACGCTCCCGATCCCTCCGTCATCCGCATAGGTGACACCTATTATGCTGCTGCCACATCGGGCAACAAGCCGCAGGCATATCCGCGCTTCCGTTCGAAAGACCTGAGGACGTGGGATCCGATGGGACATGTCTTCGACGAATGGCCTGAGTGGACCGACGGCAGCTTCTGGGCTCCCGAGCTCTTCGAGCTGGATGGCAAGATAATGTGCTACTATACAGCTCGTCAGAAGAGCGACGGGACGAGTTGCATTGGTGTGGCCATGGCTGACGGGCCAGAGGGAAAGTTCCGGGACTATGGGCCGCTTGTCCGCACGACCAATGAGGCTATTGATGCCTTTGTCTTCCGCGACGGGGCGCAGCTCTACATCACCTGGAAGGCATACGGGCTGGATCCCAGCGGCCGCCCCATCGAATTACTCTGCCAGAGGCTCTCGGGAGACGGACTCCGCCTTGAGGGCGAGCCGTTTATGCTCCTTCGCGATGACGAGCGCCAGGGAATGGAGGGACAATGCATCTTCCGGCAAGGCGACTGGTGGTACCTCCTTTATTCCATTCGTGACTGCTGTTCGCCTAAGAGCGACTATGCCGTCAGCGTGGCGCGCAGTCGTTCCGTGCAGGGGCCGTGGGAAGTATTTGAGGGAAACCCCATCCTGGAAGCTGACGGCCGCGACATGCAGAGCTGCGGACACGGGACGATGGTCCGCACGCCGAAGGGCGACATGTACTACCTCTGCCACGCCTACTACGTCGGCCGCTACGAGGAAGGGCGAAAGGCTGTCCTCTTTCGCCTGAAGATGGGGCGCGACGGCTGGCCCCGCTTCATTGTCAAGAACTGACTATTTGATGAATCCCTGCAGGATCTCCTGCAGGTGTCCCTCCCTGGTGACGTCGAGCCATGCGCCTTGCAGTCCTTCCCTCTTTGCTGCCTCCACGTTCACCTGTGCGTCGTCAATGAAGAGGCACTGCCAGGCATGCCTCCCTATCTGGCGGACGGCATGGCGGTATATCTCGGGGTCGGGCTTGGCCAGATGCACTTCCTGCGAGAGGAACATCTGGTCGAAGAGGTCTGCACAGGTATAGCCCTTGTCGGAGAAGTAGCGCTGGCGGATAAGGCTCCAATGCAGCTCGTTGGTATTGGACAGGAGATGTGTGCGGTAGCCGTGCTGGCGTAGTTGGGCAATGAGGTCGAGCCTGTGGCGCGGGATGGTGCCGATGCAGGAGTTCCAGGCATCGACGATCCTCTGGCGCGATGTTCCTTTGGGGCAAAGACCCTGGGCGAGCGTCAGGAACGCTTCGGAGCTCATCTGTCCGACCTGGTAGTCCGTGATGGCCTGGCTTGCCGAGAGACCGTCGCAGACGGTAGAGTTGTTGGCGGCATCCGCCTTTACGAAGAACAGGCCGGGATTGATGCCAAAGCGCCTGCATGCTTCCCCGAAACCATCCATGTTGAGGTCGAGCAGCACGCCGCCGAGGTCGAAAATAATGTCAGTTATCGCAAAGTTAGGATTATCCATGGCAAAAACCTTAATTTTATTGATCTATTGGTTTGACGCGCCAAAATTATAACTTTTATTTTTCTTTCCCGTCTCTGTCGGCGATATTATTTCCTAATTTTACGAAAAAGGAATGATTTCATGGCGAATTGCACCCGCCACCGGCAGACATCCTCCTGCATTCCGCACTCCGATCCGCATCTTTGTAAAGAATCCCAAACGCGCCTTTTTACCCCCAAACGGGCCTACTTTTTGCATATTAGGCCGGATTTTTATGATATATCAAAACAAATTATACATATTATACATATAAATTCTAAGCAGACATTGACTCAAGTTAAGTATTTTTGCTTTCATAAATACGAATTTTCAAATAGAAATCAGATAATTTTCAAGAGCTATTGTGGGAAGCATCGCTGAAGCTATCTGGGGGATTTCTGAATGGATAAAAGAAAAAGCTCTTAGTTACCTTGGAGATGACATGAAAGCTAT
>JAFLUV010000100.1 GCA_022508635.1 Prevotellaceae bacterium | reverse complement strand
CGTATGGTGTATTGCAGGAACGTATGGCAATTTTGTTCTCTGAATTCATGTAGAGAACCTGCCTTTCCCAGTTACCACGGCTGTAACTCGTAGACATGGCAAAACATCCGTTGGCGGGTTGAAGAACAGCCTTACTGCTACTTAGAGACGTGTTGGTGAAAAAGGCTCCCGTCCCCGCGTCAAGCTTCCAGGCAACCCCATAGAGTCTGCCTGCGTCAATAGTTTCTGGAATATCTTCCTGTGTAACGGTAAACATTCCAGCCTCTTCTTCCCATGCGGTCAGCGCACCATTAGTAGTAACATAGTACTTGTTGCCATCGTCCGCCGTAGTCGTAATGTAATAGAGATTGTTTACAACCGCCTTAATCGCGCGATTGTAGTCTGATGCTGGCGGGTCGGCTGCAAATGCAGGACTCGGCAAAATCATCGTTGCTATTGGACTCAACAGCAACAGGAATAAGTACAGTTTCCTCATTGTTTGTGTTTTTTGGTTAATAATAAATATAGGTATCTTAATTGTTATAGTCGTGTATTTTTCATGTTTGACCTCACAAAGTTACACTTTAAGTGGGAACTTTCCTCTATAATTGCAATAATTTTTTTGTTTCTTTTGCATTTTTTTACAAATATAGGCCTATTATGAATGCTTACCTCGTTTATTTTACCATAATCTTACGTCCATTTACGATGTAAAGGCCATGAACGGGACGAACCACACGGCGTCCGGCAAGATCATACACTGCCGGCTCCTTTTCCGCAGGCTTCGTAAGCGATGCCATGCCATCGATAAGTCCCTCGTAAAGCCGGAACGTAGAACCGTTGTCGGCAAGGCTTCCAGAGTCTCTCCAGATCTTCAGCGGACCATTGCTGCCACCATATTGATTAATGCAGGCATTCTCCGTCCCGGGCAGACGCAGGACAAAACCATCCCTATTGGGAAGGATGTCCCAATAGAAGTCGCCCGGCCGCATGACGGCATTGTCTTCTCCATCCACTGCAAGTGTCTCACCGAAGCGGGTACTGTAGTTATAGACCTTCACCTGATAGGGATTGCCACCAAAAGCCCAATAATACCCCTCATCGTAAATGAGTGTCTCTTCGCTGACGACTGATGGATAGTAGGGTTCCGTGCCCTGCTTGCCAACGTGATAATCCGTGCGGATGGTCATGTTGTACCAGTAGGCATCTTCGAGCGAAGTGGAGAAGGAGAAAGGTCCGTGCCACTCCACGGTATAATCGATATTCATCTCTCCAGTGACTTCGTAAGGCATATTGGCAGGTTCGTTGAGCACAACGAAAGCATTGCTCCACTGCTCGGACGGCATGGGAGGGATGGCGCCTTTAGGCATCTGCCGAGTCTCTTCACCTATAACCTCTCCATTGAATATGTAACGGTTGGTGACAGCATAGAGCGACTTCGCTGCCAGGTTGAGCGCCTCTGTCGGATCGAAGTCGTCAGTCTCCTCTATCTTCCAGCGGTTGCCGGCATCGGGCGTAGTATATCCATTGATGACGAGCTTTGAGCCATTGTGGTTAAAGTAAAGTGTCTGGCCCTGAGCACCGGCAGATATCATGTAGAGATATTCGCCATCGGCATTAGCGGTATCGAAAGTGAGGGAACTACCCAGCATGTTCACCCAAGTCCCATTGTTGTCGTAGGCAAGATACTTCTTTGTGACAGGACTATAGAGGTAGTTGTTGCCTTCAATACTGATGATGGCAAAACGATAGTCTTCCGCCGGGATTCCGCCGCCATAAGAGAGTCTTTCCTGTTCCACGGTAAGCCCCTTATGGTCTGCAGTCAGCACCAAGGCACCCCGACGGCAGGAAAGTTTGTAAAGCTTGTTGCTGGCAAACTCTACAGGAGTACCATCCCCAGTGTCAGGACGCTTGCCGGAGATGATATCGTCATAAATTTGCTGCGTACGCGTCTGCAACCAGCTGGCAGCATCCTGTGCCTGCCGTTCGTAGTTCGTATAGTCTCCCCAGATGTAGCTGTTGTCCTTAAAAGAATTTTTAGCGAAGTCGTAATAGTCCTGACAAAACTCCATGAGCTCTTGAAGGTCGTTGTCCATGAACTCCTTCCACAAATCGCGGTACACATCGTCAATGGGTGCATACTTATAGCGGAGGTCACGGATGAAGTCGCGTGCATCGAATGCAGGCATGTCAATCCAGTAGTTGCTGGTAGACTCGCTGCTGAAATAAGTCCTGCTACGCTCGTAGCCAAACCCCCAGTCAAGATCCCACACCGGGCCGAAGACGTACTTGCTGGTGTCACTCTCGAAACTCTCGCGATAGCAGAAGGTGCTCTTCGGGTGATAGAACTCATAGTTAAGCGTGAGCTCGTTGACCATCAAGAAACGTACCAGCTGCTGCACGTCAACATATCGCGAAATGTCCTGCCTACGGTAAAGAGCTGACACAAAGCGGTTGAAGTCGGTGGAGATGTCTGCCAGCGTCAGGCGTGTCGTCCCCTCGCTAAAGTCTGGTTCCTTGACGTTGACTGGCAGGTTATAAGGGGTGGATCTGAACTTTTGTCCGGCAGGCTCGTCATAATAGGAATCCAACTCAAGCAATGCCGCAGCACTCTCGTCATTGAGGTCAACGCTATTGTTCGAGAAACCCACCTTTTCCGTGAGGTTATAGCTGCCTCGGTACTGACCATTCAGATAGAGGTCGACGGGCACGATGTGATTAGCAGCAGAGGCCTCCATCAGGTTGGCTGCCTTCATTCCGATGGCGTTCGACATCAAGGAGCCGCTCTGCCCGTTGGCCAAGAGTACCCACGACTTGCCCTTGGTCATGCCAAGCGGCTTCATTTTCTCAGCAAATTTCAGTCGGTAAGGTTTCTTTGCCCAAGCCCAACTGCTATTTCCCCTACCCTTAATCTGCACCTGTGTGGCATCCATTGACGGAAATATGCCGTGTCCGTCAATAATAATCTCGGCATTCTTGTAATATTCCTTACTCGTAATGCTCTGCCCATCCTCCGTATTGATATAGATAGTGGGCACCTGTGCTTTGTCCGTCAGCCAATCTACATGGACACGGACATATCGCCCGTAGGGATGCATGGCATAACCATTGCCGGAGTCCTCAGTCAATATCCTGTAATCCTTTCCGGACACAAGATAATAAATATCCCTGTCGAAACGCAGGCGCGTGCTCTTGCTTTCTTGCAGGATTCCGTTCACATAGACCTCTGCCTGACCATCAGTCGCCTTGAACGAAGGGGTCAGTCGCTTGCCTATGGCGGCAATCGTCACGAAGACGGTATCCTCCACCATTTCACCCAATGCATCGGTGAAGAGCTGATCGTTGAACTTATTATTGAACTTGAATGATTCGAAGGTTGGGAAGTCAGGCTTCTGCTCGCTCACGGAGTCCACGTCGGCAAGGTCGTAAGTAAAGGTCTGTCCGATGTTGGTCTCAATGGTCAGCATGCCGTTGTTCTCCCTGTGTTCCGTCACATACGTCAAAGGATAGGCCTCTACCCTGCCATCGGAAAGGAAGATGTGCAAGGCATCCGGAAAGGTTGGCATGACAGCCGGTTCGGAATCTGATCCGGACGTTCCTCCTTTCTTATGGAAGACATAGCGTTCGTTGTTACTCTTTCCTTCACTGCCATTATAGGTTCCCATCAGGCCGTTAGTACGCAAATTCCAGTAATAGTTCGTATTGACTGCACTCTGGATGCAGAACGTGCCATCGCTGCCAGCGATAATATTCCAAAATTCCGATTTGTCGCCCAAGGGTTCCTCCGTCAGCGTCATGTACTTATAGTACTGGTCAACTCGCCCCGTGGTAAAGATAAGCCATTGTCCCGTATCCTCATTACGGAAAGTATAGCCCGCCGATGTTTTCGTCACTTCCCAATAAGCATCGGCAGTTTTGTCCTGCCCACCCGTAACATAATATATATATGGGTCGACATTGTGATACTTGCCCAAACCCAGATATCCGTCCTGCGTGGCATTGGAAATATAATAAACACCATCCTCGATGGAAGCCTGGGCAAAAGCATGCTGAGAAAAACGCCCTAAACAAGCGATGAGAGATATGAAGAAAAAAGTAAAACAGCGTTTTTTCATGATAGTTTTAAAGTATTCTGCCGCAAAGATACACAAATTCCGCAAAACAAGGGTTTGAAAGATAACTTTTTTTACACTTCGTCGGCGAAAACACGCCATGTGTACCTCACCCTGGCAAATTCAGGCATGTCCATAAGGTCATATTTTACTCCCCAGTTAGGGATTCTTTACTGCTCAGTTAGGAAATTTTTACTGCCCAGTCAGGCTGCTTTTTCATCTAATTCACAATATTTATTTACGTATTTTTATAAAAAATAAAGATTTGTTTGCATATATAACAATTAATGTGTAACTTTGCTGCAACAATCATCATAAATAATGATAAGCATCTTTTTACTTTACTAACCTAAAAACAAACTAAACATGAGAAAAGTTTTATCTCTACTGTTGCTGCCATTAGCAGTAATGGCAGGATTGTCAAGTGCCTACGCGCAAGACCCCGTAGGGGGAACTTACGTTCAGAGCCTCGACGAGTTGTCCAATCAGAAAGCCTACACCATTGACTGCGCACGTGGTGCTTTCCTGACAAAGAACGGCTATCTGGCATCTACGGCACACAGCTCCCTCAAGGATGCAGATCCTGCCAAGTTCGCAATTCTCAGCTATGAGAACAACTACTACCTGTACAGCGTAGCAGACGACAAGTTCGTAAAGAATAACGGCGAGTTGTCTGATAGGCTGACAAACGGAACAGAAGAAGCACTGAAAATGGATCCCAAGACAAATCCCTATTTCCTGTTCTATTTCACCATAAATGGAGCTAACTACGGCCTTAACACAAATGGTGACGACCCCTATGGATATGTCATCAACAGTTGGATGACAGCCGACGGTGGCAACCAGTATCGTATTGCAGAGGCAGGGGACTTCGACCCGACAAATGCCTTGGCAGAATTAGAGTACTATTTCCATCAGGCTCCCACCGTGACCTACGTTGTGAAGGACAACAAAGACAACATCATCTTTACAAGTAATCCTATAACTGTGGAACTCGGAACCACCATTACTTCCCTGCCCGAAAAATACCAGCGTCCTTACTATTCTTACAACACGGTAAACGTTACCATCAGTGAAAAAGAGACTGTTATTGGATTTACGGCAACATGGGAAGGCCCCTTCGAAATCTCCGACGATTTTGCATCTGCCCACTGGTATGCCCTGGCAATGCGCGGCACATGGTACGTAACGAGTGCCAAAACTGCTAACGACGGAGCATACCAGACACAGAACGCCAATGTGCTGGGTCTCGTAGAAGAATCCTATCACTGGGCATTCATGGGCAATGGCTATGATGGATTCCAGATCCTCAATAAGGCTGCAGGCGAAGGCATGAGCTTCGGCTACACCAATGACAACAAGAAGGACCAAGGCATCCCCACATTGCTGGATGACAACGAGGGCAACCATGCATGGAACATTGCTCCAAGCAGATCCACCATTGCCAATTCCTTTACACTCAACATCTCCGGAACGAATCTTTACATCAACCAGTACGGCGGTGCCGGAGGTTCTATGAAGTTCTGGAACAGTGCGAACAATGTCACCGATGCCGGCTCTGCCTTCAGCGTCATGGAGGTTCCCACCGACTTTGCTGAATATGTCAATAGCGAAATTGCTCCCTACTTCGATGCAGCATACTTTGGTCTCAACGACGAAGCAAGAGCAGCCGTCGGCTATGATGACAGCTACAAGACCACATGTTCGTTTGACGAATACAAGCGCTTGACAGAGGCAATCGCCGAAGTGATTACAGACAAGAGCAACTTCGTATATCCCGAGACAGGCTACTACCGCATCAAGAGCGCACAATATCCCGGCCGATACATGAGCTATGCGGAAATTAACGGTGCACCCATGATTGCAACTGTTGTAAATCCCGAAGAGTCTGCAGCCAACATTATCAAACTTACTGCTTTGGGCGATTACAAATACCTCGTCAGCGTCGGAGGCCTCTATGCTACCTCACCGTCAGCAAGCGTAAAGGTCGCTCTTGAAACGGAAAGCGTGGAATTCACGGCAGTGGTTAACGGCCCCGGCAAGGGAACATTCACCACTGGAGCACAATATGGTGCACTGCATTGTGCAGCCAGCAGCAGCCCTGCATATTACGTCGTAGGATGGACTGACGCTGCAGATGCATCCCAATGGATAATTGAAGATGTTGAAGCCGCAAGCGTAGACGTTACTATCGGCGAGACCGGCTATGCAACCCTCAACGCACTCTGGCCTGTTACAATTCCCGAAGGCGTGAAAGCATACACTGGCAAGATAGACAGCAAGGATGGAGCCCTGGAACTGTTCCTGACAGAGGTTAACAGCACGATTCCTTCTGCCACACCCGTAGTCCTCAAGGGCAATGCAGATACCTACACGTTCAACTTTACCGATGACGTAGAAACTCTGGACAACGACCTCAAGGGCACCTATGCTGAAACAGATGCCGCAGGCAAGTACATTCTGGCCAAGCCTGAACGTAAGTATATCGGCTTCTATCTGGCAGAAACCGGAACCATTGTCGCTGGCAAGGCATACCTGGAGCTTCCCGCCAATGCAGGCGAAGTCAAGGGAATTACCCTTGTCGGTGACAACGCTACCGGAATTGCCAGCGTAGAGAATACCACCACCGAGAACAATGCTGTCTTCAACCTCGCAGGCCAGCGCGTAAGCGAGGCTCAGAAGGGCATCTTCATCATAAACGGCAAGAAGGTGCTGAAGTAAGAAGCAGGCCGCTTACCCCCTTTCCTCCTCCCCTAACGGGAGAGGGAAAAGGGGAAAGAGCTATAATATCATAATAAACAATCAATGACTCAACCTATGAAAAAAACATATTTCGCACCCGCGTTAAAGGTAGAAGAAGCTCAGACAGCTAACATGTTGGCAGAAAGTCTGATTATTAGTGACAACGTCACAGTAGATGGCGATGATGCACTGACCAAAGAAAGTGCATGGGACATCTGGGACAACGAGGAATAAATTACCGTAACAAATAGAAAACTCCCCGAAGCACAAGCACTTCGGGGAGTTTTCTGTTATCTAAGCAGCAGATGGAGGAAACTTTATTCATTCAAGTAACTAATAAGAGGATACCAACATCATCAGCGTGGACATAGCTTTCATCCAGAATAAGAATACGAATATAAGGGGCAACAGAAGACCAAAAAGAAGAATAACGAGTATTGTCTTGAGGCATCCATTGCCCTTCTTTTGCACGACAACGGGCTGTGAATCGTTCTTGACCTGCTGAACAAGGTTGTCCGGTGTAATCTCCATACCTCGCTGCCGCAATTTGTCCTCTGGTGTAAGAGCCTCTGGAATCACAAGCCACAGCACAATATAAACGACAGGAAGAGGAAAGCCTATTCCAAGAATAGTGAGCAGAACAGCTCCAAGTCGCCAGATAACAGGTTCGCCAGCACCAAAATAAACAGCAAGACCTGAGCAGACACCACCCAAGACCTTGTCATCAACACAACGATACAAACGATGCGTCTTAATGTGCCGTTTTCCTTTGTCATAAGAGTCGCAGGCATAGCGACCCGCATCTTCTGCAAACTGCGTGAACCTCTCCTTGAAATTATCCTCATGTCCGGTTGTACATGCCTCGTCGCCAGCGATATTCTCAGCTCTGCCTATCGTGTCTATTATACCTTTTACGACATTGATATCCACAGCCGTCATACCAGCCTCGCTCTGTTGCCATAGGAGTTCTGCCACACGATGCTCTATATCATCGGCAATTTCCTCACCTCCCTCTTTGCGGCTGAAGTAGCGTTGCATGCTCTTCAGATAGCTATCAAGAAGGTTATAAGCATCCTCATCAATATTATATAATGTACCGAAGAGGTTAATGTTAAAGTTCTTTTTCATTGTTATATCTGATTTTAGTTAGTCATTGTTTGCTTTCAGTACATTCACAGTACGCAGAATTTTCTCCCAATTGGCATCGAGCTGAGTCAGTGCCTCCTTCCCCTCTTCTGTCAGGATGTAATACTTGCGAGGCGGTCCCTGCGTACTTTCGCGCCACTCATACCCAAGGAGACCATCCTTCTTCAGTCGCGAAAGCAACGGATAGAGCGTGCCTTCCATCACAATCATATCGGCCTCATGCAGACGTTGGATGATGTCGTTGGCATAGCAGGACTGCCGATGCAATAGGAGCATGATACAATACTCCAGCATCCCTTTTCGCATCTGAGATTTCGTGTTATCTATATTTATCATGTGTCATGTATTGCATTTCTCTGTGCAAAGATAACTATAATTTTAGTACCTTGCATCGCAAGGTAGTTGCATTTAACAAAAATTAGCATCCCTGCCCTTCACACTACACTTTTTTGACTTGTTAACGTGATTTCGACAAAACTCTCGTGAAATGGGTACGCATGAGTGTCTTTTTCCTCCCACTCGGGTGGGTGTTCAGGATCACACGAGTGGATGTTTAAGATCACTCGAGTGAATTACCCTGTTCACTCGAGTGAAATCATCGTTTGACTCGAGTGAATCG
>JAFLUV010000010.1 GCA_022508635.1 Prevotellaceae bacterium | reverse complement strand
CAGGTAATGCGCATGGACTCCTCTGTTTACTATCGTCCGTCCGACTTATTTTTGCAACACCTTACGTCCGTTCCTGACGTAGATCTCTCCACTCTTCGGCTGCGTCACCCGCTGGCCGGAAAGGTTATGGAGGGGAGCACCCACGCCGTCCGCCTGCACGCCGCCGATGACACTGGCTTTATCCTCGCTGCCCTCGTACATTTCCGCTGCACCATCCTCGTCAGGATAATAGTATGCGAACCAGTTTTTCGCCCTTATCGCTGCCACCTGACTCTTTGTGCAGACATTGCCCTCGTCACCTGCGGTGCTATTGTAAACGACTAACGGACGGATAGCCAGCGACAGCAAGATAACCATTGCCATTTCAGATTTTATCTTTCAATGCAAACACCATCACATTGCTCAACCATTTTTATAGTGCAAAAGCAACCGGTTTTCTTAAAACAATGACGAAAGCGCGTGTCCCTCAACATTAGAGAGAGACACGCGCTTTCCTATTGTACTATTCCCTAAAAGGGGCTGATGCTATACGAGATGTCCGATAATCTGCTCGCGATCGCCAGGCAGGTAGTCAATGACAGGTATCTCAATCATCGTGTATGCTCCGGGCTGCTGCTTCATCGTGGCACGAGCAGCATTAACGAGCACCTGCGCGGTAAGAGCTGGATTATTAATTTTCATGTTGAACTCAAAGAGCTGGTTGTGCGTCTGACCGCTCACACCCTTACGGACAAGGTTTACGCCGTGCCCGACATCATTCAGGGCATCCACGCTCTCCACTTGGAAGACATGTGTCTCATCACTGGAGAAATAGGGATCAGCCTTGATAGCCTTCGTCACTTCTTCGAGGTTTGCGCCCTCTTCCAGCTCAACATATACCATGCGACGGTGTATACCCTCGCCCACAGGGATGGTCATTGAGAGGGCATCCTTGACGCCTGCCTTGCTACGAACACAGACGCTATGACCCATGCTGCGACCCGGACCGAAGTTCGTATAGGTGAGCCCTTTTGGAGCAAGGCTTTCCAGCAATGTGCGGACAATGCTGTCGCTGCCCGGATCCCATCCGGCAGAAATGATGCTCACAGCCCCATGCTGCTTGGCGGCAGTCGAAAGCGAGCGGCGCAAGTCGAGGATAGACGTATGGATATCGAAGCTGTCCACCGTATTGATGCCCAAAGCCAGACACTGAAGGGCATACTCCTCAACGGAACGGGTGGGTGTAGCCAGTATTGCAACATCCACCTTGCCCAGCTCCTTGATATCCTTCACCACCTTGTAGTCAGCCAATTCCTGCGGTTTATCAGCTGCACCGTTACGGCGAACAATACCGACGATCTCCATATCGGGAGCCTCCTGCAAGGCCTGCACGGTGTACTTTCCTATGTTGCCATAACCGACAACTGCAATTTTTAGTTTCTCCATGTCTTGTTACTTTTAGTTACGATTATTCTTATTTCGCCGACAAAGATACAAATATTTTAGGAATCATGCATCAATTATCCAGGTTTATTTAACACCCGACTGCATTTTGTTCCGTTCTGTGCTTAACGGCTCATGGACGATTTTTACTTCCTTATCATAAGTTTCTTTCCGTCACGTACATAAATAGTACCCGGCTTGAGATTGACGACACGACGACCAAAGAGGTCGAAGCACTCTCCGTCTGAAAGGCCACCCATTTCCTCCTCGTAAGAGGCTTCAGGCTGGCTTATGCCGTCTATCATGTCTTCGAGGTCATCGAGGTCGCCCACAATGGTGCCGAACTCTGCCCAGCGGGATGCTTGGTACCTCGAGACAACACTTGCATATACATGGATGACAGGCTTGCTGGAGAAAAGGTAGTTCGAGACACTCGGAGGCGTGAGTGCTTTCACATAGGCATCTTTGACGGCCGAACTGTAGAATACACCCTGTGACATCGTCTTGACACCCTTGCCGACAATGACCGTAGTAAGCTTGTCGCAATAGGCAAAAGCATCACCGCCCACCGTCGTTACCCTGTCAGGGATTTCTATCATCTTCAGACCAGAGCCGGAAAAACTATTTGAACCAATCTTCGTCAATCCCTGAGGCAGACTTATGGCGGTCAGCTTCTTGAAACCTTGGAAGGTATAGTCTCCCGTCGAGTTGAGTGCGGTCATGTAAGTTTTGTAATAAGCCGTACCGCCACTGATGATTTGTGCGCCAGACATGTCAATTGACAGGAGATTGCCATTATTAATGAGTTCACGCAGGTATTTGATGTCCGTACTATTAATCTTTCCTGTAATGGTTGTCTTAATGGCTTTGTCCGTCAACTCATCAGAGAGCTGACCAGCCCTGGCAACATCAACACGCTCTATGCCGCTTCCGCCTCTGGCTACCTCATGCAGCGAACCATCAGCATCATAAGAATAGATGGTAAAATCACTACCGATACTTCTGGGAATACACAAGTTCCTCGCATTAGAGGCATACTTGAGGCTGCCCTCTGCATCAAGCATCAGGAAGCCCAAACCGCCTGTACCTTCCATTGCATAGAGACTATCAGCCTGCAAATAGACATACTCCGAAGGAGCACAGGCATCCGGCCAGTAATCCCAGAACTGACCGAGGTCACCGTACTGTCCAACCTGGTCAGAGCCACGACGCTTCTCGCCCTCTGCCTGAAGGAAGCCCGTAGAGAGCACATAGTCTGAGCGATCCTCCACGAAAATTATCTCACGGTTCTTCTTCCCATACTTGGCGATGTTCGCCTTCGTGCTGTTAATGGTACTATTCGTGACTGCAATAGGATGTGAGCCATAATCCTCAATAGTGGTCGCCTTAATTGGCTCGAAAAAGCCCCAAACGGTAAAGAAGTCGGTAAGATCCTCTTGTGCCACTTCACATACCTTGCGGACAAACTTCAAGCCTCCGTTGTTATTGTTAGAAGAATTATACAGAGTCAGCGGGTCCTTGCGCAAAGCCTTAAAGAGTTCCGGATAGAACGATGTATTCTTCTGACCCAGATGATAATAGAGATAGAGGTTCCAATACATACGGAGACGGCTATTCACATCCCGGAAGTAGAAGGGCTCATGGCGGGCATATTCCTCCATAACAGTGGATAATGAAGAGCCGCTTGACGTGTTGAGACCGTCAAGATAGCGTACTAAGTTAGAGAAGAGGTTGTTTGACGCCTCGGCACAGCCTTCCAGGTTGATTGCTCCCTGGTTGTTGTGACCGCACTCATGTCCGGCACACCAGTCGTCCATCTCAGGATTCGTCGCATCCAGACAGTTGCGGATGCAGTCTATGCCGTTGTAGGATGTACGATAGGGCGAGGAATTGGCATAGCCGG
Organism: Prevotellaceae bacterium; assembly: GCA_022508635.1. Classification (GTDB taxonomy): domain Bacteria; phylum Bacteroidota; class Bacteroidia; order Bacteroidales; family Bacteroidaceae; genus Physcousia. Next base: position 20,627 of record JAFLUV010000010.1, on the reverse strand, counting down.
CATCACTGGGCTCGCCTTCGATGGCAAAGTTCGGATTGTTGTAATAGATGGGATAGATGGCTTCGCCACCCGTCAGATACCAAGGATAGCCTGCCTTCTTGCCTGAGGCAACACTCTCGCACATGCCCATCAGTTCTTTTTCCCACACAGCTACGCTGTCGAACCAAGCGATGCTCTTGTCGATGCTCTTCGGGAAGACGGTCTTGAAGGATGTCGTCTTGAGATGATAGAGCGAATGTCCGCCCCTGACGGTAAAGCGTGGCAGGGTGGCAGCCTTCAAGAGGGCTTGGTAGTCGCTGTCGCTGTGACGGCTGACATCATAGTAGCCGTTCACCACGCCGCCCTCTATATGAATCTTCATGTCAGGCCACTCGTCAAGCGTTTTCTTCATAGCCTTCGTATCGGCAACGTATACAATATAGTAGAGCGCATCCTTCGTTCCGTCAACGACATTGAGACCCTTTTCCAACTTCTGTCCCGTCTTTGCACTGGTTATAAGCTGGTTCTCTACACAGCCGGCGACGTATAGCGTGGCATCGGCCGGCACGTCGCCATCCACAAAGACATAAATCTCGTCGCCGTCATTCTTGGCATAGATACCCGTTGGATTTCCCATGTATGAGCCGCCTGTGCTCATCATTTTGCTGTTCCAGTAGCTGGCATCGCTGTAAGGTTTATAGCTGTGGATGCGGAAGTCCTGCTCGTAATTTGCCCAGTCTGCGTTCTTTACTTTAAGGGCTGTCGCCACCATCAGTTCGGGCATCCCTGCTTCGGCAAGGGCTGCTGTCAGTTCTTCGTCACTCATTGCCTGATATTCGGACTTCAACTGCGTGCAGGCAGCATCATCAAAGAAATTGGCGCACAAGGCTTTTGCAACGTCAGAGGGATCCGGTTCCTGCGGATAGGTGTTCTCCAAGCCTCCGGAGATGGTGCCGTATGTCTTCCAGTTGGAATCCCTATAGTCTGACAGAGCTTCTGTATAGACATAGATTTTGGGATTTGACGAGAACAGATATGCCGGAGTGCCGGGAGGAGTCACGGGCTTAACGTAGGCTGCCTTAACAGGTGAGCTGTAGAACACACCCTGGCTCAGCTGGTTCACCTTTTTACCGATGATCACCGTCTGCAACGAACTGCAATAGGCAAAAGCATCGCCACCCAGGCTTTTCACAGTATTGGGGATGTCAATAGACTTTAATCCCGACCGCGCAAAGGCGTTGGTCTGGACGGACGTCACGGTGGAAGGCAGTTCCATGGTTTGGAGTTTCGAGCACTCAAAGAACATCTTTTCGCCGATGACGTCGTCCGTCGTCTTATAGCTCTCAAAATAGGCTACGCCACCGCTCACGATGCGCACGTCCGACCAGTCGAGCGACGTTACTGTCCCCGCTACGACCAGTTCGCGGATAAACTTGATGTCCGTACCGTTGATGACACCCGTCACTTTGAGCTCGCTGTCCGGTGTCTCGATGAGCGAGGAGAGTGTTCCAGCCTTTTCGACATTGACTTCCGTCAGGGCAAAACTTTCCGAAGGGAGAAAAGAAACAAGGGTCGCCAGCAGCAGTCTGCACGTTCCCGCAAAGTAGTTCTTCTGCATATAATATATGTGCTTTTTATGGTTTGTATAACAGTTTCTGTAGGCAAAGATACTTTTTTCTTCCTTACAATGCAAGAAAAAAGGCGGGAAAGAGTCTTTTCTCCTATCCGCAGAAGGCCTAATCCAAGTTGTACCCATACGCCTTCATGGCGCGGTCGCTCTGACGCCAGTCCTTGTCTACCTTGACAAAGACTTCGAGATAGATGCTCTTGTCAAAGAACCTCTCCAGGCTCTTGCGTGCCTCGGTGGATACGCGCTTCAAGGCAACGCCCTGATGCCCAATGATGATGCCTTTCTGCGACTCACGCTCCACGAAAATGACTGCGTTGATGCGGATGTTCTTGCTCGTCTCCTTGAATTGCTCTACGACAACCTCCACGCTGTAAGGTATCTCCTTGTCATAATAGAGGAGTATCTTCTCGCGAATAATCTCAGTAACAAAGAAACGTGCCGGCTTGTCCGTCCACTGGTCCTTGTCAAAATAGGCAGGCGACTCAGGCAAGAGCTCCTGTATGCGGCGCAACACATTGTCAACATTGAAGCGGTGCAAGGCACTGATAGGCACAATCTCCGCCTCGGGCAATGCCTCGTGCCACAGTTCTACCCTTTCAACCAGCGCCTTCTGGTCGCTCAGGTCTATCTTATTGATGAGTACAAGAACCGGAGCCTTCTGCTGCTTTACCTTTTCAAGAAAATCAGCGTTTTTGTCAGGTGTCTCCACCATGTCAGTAACGTAGAGCAACACATCGGCATCTTGCAGGGCACTCACGCTGAACTGGAGCATCTGCTCCTGTAGCTTGTAGTTGGGCTTTAGTACGCCTGGCGTGTCGCTGAAGCATATCTGCATCTCAGGTGTGTTGAGAATACCCATGATGCGGTGGCGCGTAGTCTGCGCCTTGAAGGTAGCAATAGAGATACGCTCCCCCACCAGAAGATTCATGAGAGTCGACTTCCCGACATTCGGGTTGCCTACGATATTGACAAAGCCTGACTTGAACATAGAAAATATCGGGGGATAGCGAAAGGAATAAACTGCGGCTTTACCCCTTACGGAGTTCGTACCATTCTTCGCGGGTCATGAGCCCTTCCTGATAGAACTGGGCAGGCTCCTTGGATGCTTCCTTTGCACCATCGTAACCCCACACCATATAGCTTGCGCCCCAAGTAAAGCCAGCACCAAAAGCAGTGAAAACCAACTTGTCGCCCTTCTTAAGTTGCGGCTCATATTCCCACAGGCAGAGAGGTAGTGTCCCGCCAGAAGTATTTGCCATGTGGTCAATGTTAACCATGACATGATCTCTGTCAACACCGATGCGCTCTGCTACAGAAATCTCTATGTTGATATTTGCCTGATGAGGCACCACCCATGCAATGTCGTCCTTTGTCAGGCCGTTACGCTTTGTGATGGCCTTCACGGCAGATGACATATTAAGCACAGCATGCTTATACACTGCGCGTCCTTCCTGATAAACGAAATGTTCACGGGCATCAACAGTCTCATGACTCGGCATTCTGGCAGAGCCACCTGCCGACATGTGCAGGTTCTGATAGCCCTTGCCGTCCACATGATAGCAACCGTCAAGGAGTCCGACCTCTTCCGTCGTGCCTTCCATCATGACACAGGCTGCACCGTCGCCGAAGATAGGACAGGTGTTGCGATCCTCATAGTTAGTCATAGCGCTCATGTGATCGCCACCACAGACAATGATACGTTTGTATCTGCCTGAACGGATGAAATTCGCACCCGTCTCCATTGCATAGAGGAAACCTGCACAGGCAGCCTCCATGTCAAAGCCAAAAGCACCGGTCAGGCCGCATTTGCCAATGACAAGCGAAGCCGTGGAAGGGAAAAAATAGTCAGGCGTTGTCGTGGCACAAATGACGAGTTCCACAGATTCTGGATCCACCTGTGTCTTACGCAGTAACTGGCTCACGGCACGCGACATCATATAGGACGTACCACTCCCCTGCTCAGGCTTGAGAATGTGGCGCGTCTTAACGCCAATGCGTTCCATGATCCACTCGTCACTCGTATCTACTATCCGTGACATCTCCTCGTTGTCGAGGATATAGTTGGGCACATACCCGCCCACGCCGGTTATGACAGCATTTATCTTTTCCATTGGCTTCTTGGAGGATAACGAAACAGATTAGAGATTAAAGATTTACTGCAGTTTGCCTAAATCTCTAATCTCTAACCTTCGTCTCTAATTTTAATTTTTAGGCTTCCTTTTCGATGGCAACCTTGCCACGGTAATAACCACAAGCAGGGCAAACCGTGTGGTAGATATGGTACTCGCCGCAATTAGGGCATACTGCCAGTGCGGGAGCTACAGCCTTGTCATGAGTTCTTCTCTTGAGCGTCCTTGTCTTGGACTGTCTTCTTTTAGGATGTGCCATTTGTTCTTATTATTTAATGTTTTACAGTTTTCTATTTGTCGTTCTTAACTAACGCCTTCAACGCGTCCCATCGTGGATCAAGTCCTTCCTCATTGGCTGAGAGCTCAGGCAAAAGGACTTTGCACTTTCCTTTGGGGTGCACATGGCGCAAAGGTATCTGCAGAGCTGCGAACTCGTAGATATTCCAAGCCACATTGATAGTGCCTTCACCATCGGGAATGGTGACCACGTCGCCGTCATCGTCATATTCGCTACCCATTTTCACACGAAGTGTACACAGGGCATCAATGGGCTGATCCATGGGTTCGAGGCATCGATCACATGTCACTTGTACCATGCCCTGCAAATGAAACTCCAAGTCATAGACTTCTGGCGTTTTCTTCACCCACAATGCAACGTCAAGCTGTCCCTGCCTGATTTCCGGACCCTGAACGGCGGAAAAGAAATCATTGTCGGCATGCCAACGATACGACACATTATCGTCAGCCATACCCTTCAAATCAATCTTATAACCATCCAGTTTTCCCATCGGGCTGCAAAATTACAAAAAAAAACGATTACTTGTACAACATTTAGTGTGAAAAAATGCGATATTAGTGCTTTTTGAGTTCAACACGGAAAGTTGTACCCTTCCCTATTTCGGAATTTTTCACATAAATGCGCCCGTCATGATACTCCTCTACTATGCGTTTGGCAAGCGACAATCCAAGTCCCCACCCGCGTTTTTTCGTGGTATAGCCCGGGGTAAAGACGGAGCTGAAGCGGTTTTTGGGTATGCCCTTACCCGTATCGCTCACTTCCACGCTGATACAATCCAGCTCTTCGCGTGCCGTCAGGGTGATGCTGCCATTGCCGTCCATTGCATCGATTGCATTCTTGCAGAGATTCTCAACGACCCATTCGAAGAGAGGCACACTGATAGAGGCGATGATGGATTCATCCGGCAACAGACAGACTATGGTGACACGATTACTTGTGCGACGTCTGATATATTGTACGACAGTGGAGAGCACTTCATTGAGATTCTCTGGCTTGGGTTCCGGCTGTGATCCAATTTTGCTGAACCGCTCTGCAATGCGCTGCAAGCGCTGAACATCCTTACCCATCTCTGGCAGCAGCGGGTCATCGGGATATGTCTCGCGTAGCACTTCGTACCATGCCATAAGGCTGCTGATGGGCGTACCGAGCTGATGGGCCGTCTCCTTGCTCAGTCCTACCCAGACTTTGTTCTGTTCCGCCTTCTTGCTGCTGAGCAGAGCAAAAATTACAACGACGACAAAGATGAGTACCACGCCAAACAGCACATAAGGCCACCAAGCGAGGCGACGAAGAATAAGACTGTCGTCATAACATATCTCCATATAGTCGGCATCGCCGAGATTGATACGGATGGCGCGTCCGGCACGGCGCATGGAGAGCGCACGGTGCAGGACAAGCGTGTCGAGCGCAGTAGCCGACGTCGTTAATTCCTCTATGTTGCGAAAGTCCTGCACATGCCCTTCGCTGTCGAGGACAATGACGGGAATCGTATTGTTGCTGTTGAGTACCGTCCAGACGAGCGTGAGGTCAGTGGTCTCGTCTGCATTGTTCAGTGAACGCATCGCCTCTGCCCATATTTCCATTTTACGCTGTTCCTCCACCTTGAGATCACGCACTAAGAAATGTGAAACAACGAGCGAGGCTACACTAAGCACAACGGCAAGCATAGCCAAGCCTATCTTCACCTGACGGATTCGGTTTATCCACTGCATAACATATAAATAACGAGAAGGAACACTCTCTTATTGTGTCCTACATAAGATTGCACGACCGAAACAGCCTTTATACACTAAAATTTCCATGCTTTTCTTTTCACTTTCCTCTTTTTCTCGTACCTTTGCGCCATGAATCGTTTTTCTTTATACCTTATTATATTATTATATAGCATATTGCTGTCGGGATGCCATGACGACATTGAACCTCCAATAGACCCTACTCCTCCTCAAACGGAGGCGGAGCGTACCGTCATCGTCTACATGGCGGCAGACAACAGTCTCAACGGGGCTGTGGGCCAGGACATGGCGGAGATGATTCGGGGAAAAGACCAGATTCCGGAGAACGTAAACTTCCTTATCTATCTTGACGACAGAAAGCTGCCTGCCATCTACGAGCTTTCGGCGAAACGAGGGACACAATTATGGAAGCAATACGACGAGGAACATTGCAGCACCGACTCAACGACGATGCTCAGCATATTACGCGAGATAGAGCAGGCATTCCCTGCCCGACACTATGGGCTTTCCCTATGGTCGCATGCCACGGGATGGGCTCCGCGACGCAACACTTTCGGAAAGGACGAGAACCGTGGCAATGCATCCACCGACAAACCGGACGAGATGGAGATTCCTGTACTACGCGACGTGCTTGCCAGGCTACCCAAGTTTGACTACATCTTCTTTGACGCGTGCTTCATGCAAAGCATTGAGGTGGCATACGAGCTGCGCGACGTGACGGACTGGATGATAGGGTCGCCTGCCGAGATACCGGGTCCCGGTGCGCCTTACGACAAGATAATGAATGCTTTGTGCCAAGGCGACGTGGAAGGCATCGTCCGCGGCTATGACAGTGCCTATCCCGACTACCCTTACACGGGCGTGCTCCTATCTTGCATCGACTGCTCGAAACTGGAACTGCTGGCGGAGACAACGGGTCACCTGCTGACTCCTTTCTTCACGGAGCATACCGAGCCTTCCGTATCAGGTTTTCAGCCCTACAGTACTTACATACACAAGTATACGTATTGTTTCGACATGCGCACGACGATGCGCCGTTTGCTCTCCGACGAGGACTATGCCGCTTGGATGGAGGCCTTCAACGAGGCGGTTCCCCTGCGGACGCTCTCCGACACACACACATGGTACGCCAACACAAGCAGCGTTTCACGCGTGTATGACCCTGAGTGCTACGGCGGCGTGTCGATGTTCGTTCCGCTTAGCGCCTATAATGCCTACGGATGGAACGAAGACTTCCAGAATACTTCGTGGTACAAGGCTACCGGATGGCAGGCAACGGGATGGTGACGTCGATAAGTCCGGCGGCGTAGGGTGCTATCTCGTACTGGTTGAAGAGAAACTCTATGCTGTCACCCTTCAACAGGAAGTTGTTGGTCAGGTAGAGTCCGCCAAGCATCGTGATGCCCGTCTTCTCCTGCAAGTCCGTCAGGTTCATTGCTCCCCAGTCCTTGCACAATTGCTGCTCCATCGCCTTCAGCACGGATGCTTCCTTTCCGATAGGAACGACATCCCCTATGCCAAGGAGCTTCCCGCTTTCTTTATAAAAGTTGTAGTACCTCACGACATGGCTGCCGTGGGCTCCCCCGAGGTAGCAGTCCATCGTCACGACGTAGGAGAGGATGCTGTCTCCCCTACTCTCCAAGGCGCTGCCCTTTATCTCGTACATATACTGGTACATGTCCTTGTACTCTGAATCCGGGTCGTACCATTCGGCGAGCTCCGTCTTCCATTCTGCCTCCACGCTGTCGGCAAAGGCTATCATCGTCTCGCGGACAGTGGCATGTCCTGAGGTCTGGAGCACGCTGTCGCGCAGCACGGCGGAGAGCTGAAGAGCCAGTCCGCTATCTCCGGCAAGCGTATCAAGCCCGACCGCTATATGGTAGGTTTCCTTCGCATCTGGCGCAATCGGGTTCTCAATGCTCAGTTCGGCTGTACCCCATTCCAGGCCGGGGGCTTCTGTCTGTGTCCCTGCACCAGGCACACATGCACATGCCAAGGCAGCGAGAGGGAGGATGAGTAGTTTCTTCATATTTTCTGTTACTTGTCTGTTTGTACTGTGCAAAAGTACGAGTTATTTCGTTTCCCTGCAACTATTCGGCGCACTTTTGTTGCATTATACGCATCAGTGCTGTCATGGGCGGGCGAAGAAACGTGTTTTTGCATGAACGGTTAAACCTTCCTCCGTCCGCCATGTCATAGTATATGCTATGAGAAAGACCCTACGATACATCGCCCTGATCCTGCTTCTGCTGCCGGCCGTCCCGTCGCTTGCACAGGCGCAGACGGCTGCGCCCGTACAGCAGGCACAAGTCGCCAAGCTCAACATCCGCGGCACCGTCTTCGAGAACCAGTCGCTGCAACCCCTTGAGGGCGCTGCCGTGAAGCTCTTCAACGAACGTGACTCCATGATAGCCGGCGCCACGACGAAGCAGAACGGCCAATTCCTGCTGCCCGACATACCGACGGCCACCTACAAGCTGCAGGTCTCCTTCATGGGCTTCAAGCAGCAGCAGTTCAGCCTCACTCTGCCGCGCCGCCCGGGCAACTTCAAGGTGGCAGACATCATGATGCGCGAGGATGCGACGGTAATGGCAGAAGCCGTCGTGGAAGGCAAGCTGCCGGAGATGACCATCGTAGACGACACCATGGTCTACAACGCTGACGCCTTCAAGCTGCCCGAAGGCTCGATGGTGGAGGATCTCGTCAAGAAGCTACCCGGCATCGTGCAGGACGAGAACGGGGGCTTCACCTTCAACGGCAAGCCAATCAGCCAGATCCTCGTGGACGGCAAGGAGTTCTTCGGCAACAACCGCAATCTCGTGCTCCAGAACCTCCCTGCGGAAATCGTCGAGAAGGTAAAAGCCTACGACAAGAAGAGCGACATGGCACGCATCACGGGCATTGACGACGGCAATGAGCGCACTGTGCTCGACCTGAGCATCAAGAAGGACAAAAAGCGCGGCATCATGGGCAACGCCAACGGCACATACGGCACACACGACCGCTACAATGGACAGCTCAACGTCAACCGCTTCAAGGGCGAACAGAAGGTCAGCGTCTTTGGCAACGCGAACAATACGCAGGGCAACGGCCTGACCGACAACCAAAGCCTCGGAACCACCATGAACTGGGAGAACAAGAAGATAGAGCTCAACGGTAGCGCCAACGGCAGCTTCCAGCAAAGCACTAGCTCCTCGCAGTCCAACACGCAGAACTTCGAGCTCAAGAACTCCGCATACTCCGCAAGCAGGAACCACAGCAACAGCCACAACGGCAACTTCAACTTCCAGTACAAGGTCGAATGGAAGCCCGACACGACATGGAACATCCTCTTCCGCCCAGAGTTCAGCTTCGGGAAGAGCAGCAGTTCGGGCGGCAACGAGTCCGCCACCTGGAACGACGACCCCTTCCTCTTCTCTCCCACCCCGCTTGCCGACTACGCCGAACTCGCCAAGCAGATAGGCGTGAACCACCGCCGCGGCGAAAACCGCAACAGCTCGGAGAACGTCAACGCCTCCGCATCCCTGCAAGTCAACAAACGCCTCGGAAAGCCTGGCCGGAACATTACTCTCAACCTCGGAGGCGGATACGGAGACTCCGACAGCCATGGCAGCAACTACTCACAGACGGACTACTATCTCCTGCAAGCACTTAGCGGAGGCGACTCCGTCTACCACAAGGTACAATACAACCAAGGCTCAAACTACAGCTACAACTTCAGCGCACGAATGAGCTACAGCGAGCCCGTCGCCTATCAGACCTTCCTGCAGCTCGACTACAGCTATCGCTACTCCTTCCGCGACAACGACCGCGACGTGCGCTCCATCTTCGACCCCTGGAACAGCGTATTAGGCGTCAATGCGGACAACTACGAACAGTTCTACGACGCACCCTACGTCGTGCAGGACCGGCAGCAGTGCAGCTACACACAAAACATCGGACAGAACCACAACGTACGTCTACAGCTCAGAATGAACCGCACAAAGTACCGCCTCACCATCGGCGGCAACCTGCAACCACAAATCAGCAAGGTGGACTACCAGAAAGGACGCATCGACACACTGCTACGCCGCACCGTCGTAAACGCCTCGCCCGTCGTAAACTTCCAGTACAGGTTCAGTCGTCAGGAGCAGCTCGAACTCCGATACAATGCCGATACGGGATGGCCTAACATCATAGACATGATTCCCGACACGCTCTCCGACGCCAATCCGCTCAACATCCGCATCGGCAATGCCGAGCTCAAGCCCAGTTTCACACAACACATCAACTTTGAGTACCGCCGTGCAGTGCGCGACAAACAACGCAGCTCTGCCCTTAATCTTCAGTTCCACACGACGCGCAATGCCACCACAAACCGAACGGAGTACAACGAACTGACAGGCGGCCGCGTTTCGATGCCCGTCAACGTGAATGGCAACTGGAATGCCTCATCCTCCTTCAACTTCAACACCGCTCTTGACGAGAAAAAGCATTGGCGCATCAATACGAACACCTCTATCAGCATGTCGAGATCCGTCGGATACCTGTACCGCAGCACCGACAAGATGACGGTGGAGAACCAGACACGCAGCGGGAACTTCAGCGAATGGGCACGCCTCACGTTTCGTCAGGACTGGGAAAGCGGATGGCAAATAGAGACAAACGTCAACGGTTCGTTCCGCTACAACCTTAATCGCAGCAACAATGCAACGGCGACAAATCTCGACCACCATAACTTCAACTATGGCGGCAGCTTCGTCATTACCACACCCTGGGGCATGACCTTCAGCAGCGACATAGAACAGCAAAGCCGCCGCGGATACACCGATGCGGCAATGAATACCAATCATCTCATCTGGAACGGTAGCATCAGTCAGCGCTTCCTGCCACGCAGACAACTCACAATCAGCCTCCGTGCCGTGGACATCCTAAACGAACGCGATGACGTGAACCGCAACATCAGTGCCGTAAGCCGGACGGACACACAAAGCGACATGGTGCGCAGCTATGTCCTGCTCTCAGCCAATTGGCGCTTCGGACGCTTCGGCGGCAGACGCCCAAGATAGCGCTCAGCGCCTTACTTCACTTCCCAAATATCGTTTGTATTGAGCAGTTCGGCAAAGTTGTGATACTTCTTTGCCGTCTTTACTTCCTCTATTTGCGACCACACACTGTCGTCATAGGTTGGAGCCTCAACGTCACGAATCACGCCGAGTGCCACAGGCCATTCCATCTCGGCAAGCTTCAGTTGCAAGGTATTGTCCTCGCACTTGGCATCGTGCACCAAGACATCGGCCTCCGTGTAGCCGTCTTCTCCTAACTTCACGGCCTTCACGCCAAAGCCCTCCTGTATGATTCCGTACTCGTTATTCTCACCAAAGAGCATTTTCTCGCCGTGTTTGAGATAGATGGCGTTCTTTTCCCGCCCTTCCTTGCTATAGACGGAATCATGTGTACCATGATTGAAGATAACGCAGTTCTGCAATATCTCACACACGCTGGCACCTTTATGGCTATAGGCAGCCTTAAGCACTTCAATCGTGCCAGGCGCATCGGTGGCAACGGCACGGGCAAAGAAATGGCCGCGGGCACCAAAACAGAGTTCAGCAGGGCGGAAGGGATCCTCTACCGTACCGTAGGGCGATGACTTGCTGACGAATCCGCGAGGACTCGTTGGACTATATTGTCCCTTTGTCAAGCCATAGATACGATTGTTCAACAAAATCATATTGAGGTTGACATTCCTTCGGTTGGCATGAATAAAGTGGTTACCGCCGATGGCAAGACCATCGCCATCGCCACTCACCTGCCAGACGGTTAAATCGGGATTTGCTACCTTGCAGCCCGTAGCGATAGCCGCTGCACGACCATGAATCGTGTTCATACCATACGTTGCCATATAGTGGGGCAGACGGCTGGAACAACCGATACCGCTGATGACGGCAGTCTGCGAAGGAGCCACACCCAGTTCTGCCATTGCCTTGTGCAGACTGGAGAGGAAGAAGTGGTCACCACATCCGGGACACCAACGCGGCTGTCCTTTCTTGAAGTCAGAAGCACTATAGTTACTCATATTCTTTTTTTCAACGGATTTAACGGATTATTCCTTGTCTAATATCTTTGTAAAAGCTTCCACGAGTTCCGATGTCCGGAAAGGCTGACCCTTTACCTCGTTGTACTGCATGGGTACGAAGCCATTCACTTTCATACGAAGCCAACCGGCCAGCTGTCCCATGTTCTGTTCTGCCACGACTACCTTCGGATACTTCTGTAGCACCTCGGCAGTGTTTTTGGGCAAAGGATTGATGTAACGGAAATGTGCCAGTGCTATTTTCTTGCCCTTGGCGCGCAACTCGTCCATTGCTGCACGCAGATGACCGTATGTACCACCAAAACCCACGACGAGCAAGTCAGCATCAGCCTTGTCACCCAATACTTCAATGTCAGGCACGGGAATGGCATCGATTTTCGCCTTGCGCTTACGCGTCATCAGATCATGATTCTCGGGATTGGTACTGATGGCACCCGTCTTGTCATCCTTTTCCAGACCACCCAGAATGTGTTCAAATCCTTCACGACCAGGCACTGCCCAGTAACGCACACCGTCCTCCTTACGCATATAGGGAGTCCAAGAGCCACGAAGATCTTCAGGGACGTATGGAGGCTCAATGGCAGGATAGGTCGAAAGGTCAGGCAGACGGAAGGCTCCGGAGCCGTTAGCGACAAAGGCATCTGTCAGCAGAATGACGGGAGTCATGTGCTCCAATGCAATTTTCGAAGCGGCATAGGCCATCTCGAAACAGTCCGTAGGACTCGCTGCAGCCACTACTGGCATGGGACTCTCGCCGTTACGACCAAAAAGAGCCTGTAATAGGTCTGTCTGTTCGCTCTTGGTAGGAAGACCCGTAGCAGGACCGCCACGCTGCACGTCGAGCACAACGAGTGGCAGTTCCATAATGACGGCAAGGTTCATCGCCTCACTCTTCAAGCAAAGACCCGGACCACTGGTACTGGTCACGGCGAGAGCACCAGCAAAAGATGCGCCGACGGCACTGGCACAGCCAGCTATCTCGTCCTCACACTGCACGGTGATGACACCAAGACTCTTATGTTTCGACAACTCGTGCAACACGTCCGTGGCGGGCGTAATGGGATAGGAACCGAGATATAGCTTCAGTCCCGCCTTCTCTGCAGCGGCTATGAAGCCGTAAGCTGTCGCCTTGTTGCCCGTGATGTCCATATAGCGTCCAGGCACCTTGTTTTTCGTCTCGATACGGCACACATTGGCGACACTCGAGTGGGTGTTATGTCCATAGTCGTAACCAGCTTGGATAACCTTGATATTAGCCTCTGCCACTGCCGGTTTCTTAGCAAACTTTTCACGCAGGAAATTGAAAGCGATGTCAAGATCGCGATCGAAGAGCCAGCACACCAATCCAAGTGCGAACATATTGCGACACTTCAAGACACTCTTAGCATCCAGCTGCCCTTCGCCGGAAGAGGACAAGGCATCCTTCACCATCGACGTGAGTGGACAGGCTATCACCCTGTCTGGGTCGATACCCATCTCACCGAGGAAATCCTCTGTCTGGAACTGAGCTTTCATTAAGTCTTTGGAACCAAAGCTATCCGTGTCGATGATGATAGCAGCATCAGGCTTGGCATAGCGATACTGCGTCTTCAAGGCAGCAGCATTCATTGCCACAAGCACATCGCACAGATCGCCAGGTGTATAGACTTCGGAGGCACCAATATGTACCTGGAAACCGCTCACACCCGTCAACGAGCCTTGCGGAGCACGTATGTCTGCGGGATAATCGGGAAACGTACTAATACTGTTGCCAACAGTGGCAGATATTGTAGAAAATATATTTCCAGCCAATTGCATGCCATCACCAGAATCACCTGAAAACCTTACTACTACAGATTCTTTTTCCTTTACTTCCATTCTTGTCTTAATGTTAGGATCGTGTGTTCTGCATTGAGTATCTATTATCTTATCCCTTAACACAGAGCACTGGCTTTACCATTGTACTCCCGCCGGGAATCGAACCCGGATTGACGGTTTAGGAAACCGTAGTTCTATCCATTGAACTACAGGAGCAAACTGGTGTTTATCAACTTCATTACAAATCGTGTGCAAAGATACGACAAAAAGTGAAATATAAGAAGTGAATAGAAAAAAAATATCTATTCTGCCCTATATTTTTATCCTCTGAGTTTTACAATATGCTCAAATTTCTCCTTTTCATTTACTATATCAACATTCTTAGGAACGTGACACCATCCGTTCATCCTTTTGAATCCATATTTAGTTGTAAAAAATTATGTAAATAGCTATCGTTTCATTTCATGATTGATTTGCTAAGTTTTCCCAAGAACCAGTTAGGGAAAATTTTCTTCTCAACTGTCTTTTAAAATAGCTTCATTAGGATGTCTAAAAACACGGCGAATATGGACAGAAAGTGTCAACAATTTTACGATAACACATCGTTTGGGATTATACAAAAACTTCACGCTTTACCTATGGTGATTTTTGTATATGCACCATAGGTAAAGCGTGAAGTTTTTGTTTTGTCTACGGCTGTTACTTTACGCGACCCAAGTAGCTGCCATCACGGCTGTCGACCTCAACGAGCTCACCTTCCTCAATGAAGAGAGGTACACGGATCTCGGCTCCAGTCTCTACGCGGGCTGGCTTGAGCGTGTTAGTAGCGGTATCGCCCTTCAATCCAGGCTCGGTCCATGTAATTTGCAGATGCACCTTCACGGGAACGTCGGCATAGAGCACTGTCTCGGTGCTAGCATCAACTACGACTTCCACGTTTTCGCTTTCCTTGAGGAACTTCACGCCATTTACCTGATCGGGAGAAATGTTTATCTGTTCGAAGGTCTCATTGTTCATGAAAACGAGGTCATCGCCATCCTTGTAAAGGTACTGATAGGGGCGACGCTCCACGCGTACGTCCTCAAGACGCTCGCCGATGTTGAAACGCTTCTCTATGACACCGCCATTCACAACGTCTTTCAAGGTTACGTTCATGATGGTGTTGCCTTTACCAGGTTTGCGGTGAAGAAAGTCAATGCAGAAATAGAGCTTCCCATCCATGCGGATGCAGGTGCCTTTCTTGATGTCCTGTGAGTTAATCATAAAATTTGGGAATCTTATTTGTTTATATATATTTATATTATGTTCTATAGTCCGTTTTGCAGTGCAAAGGTATGAAAATTATGTCAAAGATACTAATTATAGAAGAAAAAATTGTCGAGTCCTTGCGTAATTGAGGAAAAAAGAGTAATTTTGTCCCCCGATTCGTAAACTGACATAAAAATAAAAAATAAAATACGATATGAAAAGAACATTTCAACCCCACAACCGCCGCCGTAATAATAAGCATGGTTTCCGTCAGAGAATGGCAACAGCCAATGGCCGTCGCGTGCTGGCTTCCCGCCGTGCAAAAGGCCGCAAGAAACTTACTGTTTCGGACGAGAGACACGGTAAGTAATTACATTTTGCAGAAAACAAGGAAAAGAAGTAGGGATAACTTTACTTCTTTTCTTTTTTTTTGCTACCTTTGTACGCGAATAAATCGCGAATAAGTAATGTCAGACACTCTATTATGGCTCTGAAAGGATTTTGCAAGAAGTTGTTCGGCCCCATTGTTTACCTGAACCTGATAGCTATGGCAATCGTGAGTGTAGCGCTTTGCATTGGGCTACACATGTGGATGGTACGGTACACTATGCACGGCGAGGGAGTAGATGTCCCCAATGTAAAAGGCATGACAATCGGCGATGCCACATACGCATTGGATCAGTTGGAACTGGTGACCGTGGTGATGGACTCCGCTTATGTGCGCGAACAACCTGTCGGCATTGTATTAGAGCAGAAGCCCAGCTCCGGTAGCCGCGTCAAATCGGGACGTGAAATCTACCTGACCATTAATCAACGCCAGAGTCCCACCAACACTATACCTGACATAGCAGGCAACTGCTCGCGTCGTGAGGCAGAGGCTCGTCTGCGAGCACTGGGATTCAAAATCGGCCCCATGGAGTTTGTCTCCGGTGACCCCGACTGGGTCATCGCCCTCAAGGTGAACGGGCGTGAAGTCTATACCGGTGAACGCGTACCGTGCGATGTGCCCGTCGTACTCGTTATTGGCAAAAGCGACATTGAGAACGAGGAATCAAATGAGGAGATAGGCGGAGCGTGGGGTGACGGCACAACAGACGAGGCGCAGGAGGAGTACGAAGAGGAACTGTGAAGACGATGAAAGACGTGGAGGAAGACATACTTGTAGACGATGAGCTATTGGACGAACGACCGGAAGGCTTCGAACATTGGCGCATAGAGGTCGACAAGGGGCAGAGTCCCGTCCGCATAGACAAGTTCCTGATGGATCACATGCCTGGCACCAGCCGCAATCGTATACAAAAAGCTGCGGAGGCGGGTACTATCCGTGCGGGTGAGAAACCAGTCAGAAGTAATTATAAGGTAAAGCCTGGCGATATTATTACCCTTGTTTTGGATCACCCGAAACGCGACTGGGAAATCGTTCCAGAGGACATTCCACTTGATATTATCTACGAAGACGATGCCTTGCTGGTCATCAATAAGCCTGCAGGTCTGGTAGTACATCCTGGTTGCGGCAACTATAGTGGCACGCTGGTTAATGCGCTTGCTTGGTATCTCCGAGACGATAAGGAGTTCGACCCGAACGACCCGACTGTCGGCCTTGTTCACCGCATCGACAAAGACACCAGCGGACTGCTTGTTATAGCAAAGACAGCAGATGCGAAGACAAGCTTGTGCAAGCAGTTTTTTCACCATACGACCCGCCGTGAATACAACGCTTTGGTGTGGGGATCTTTTGTGGATGACGAGGGAACCATCACAGGCAACATCGGCCGGCACCCGAAGGATCGTATGCAAATGGCGGTCTATCCAATGGATGGCGATGTGGGCAAGCCTGCCATCACTCACTACCGCGTGCTGGAACGTTTCGGTCCGGTCACGCTTGTGGAATGTCGTCTGGAGACTGGGCGCACTCATCAAATACGTGCCCACATGCGACACATGGGGCATCCGCTTTTTGCCGACGAGCGCTATGGTGGCGAACAGATATTGCGCGGCGAGCAAACGGCATCATACAAAGCCTTCATCCGCAACTGTATGGAACTCTGTCCGCGACAGGCTCTCCATGCACGGACGCTGGGCTTTGCCCATCCAGTGACGGGTGAAGATATGTTTTTCTCGTCCGAGATGCCGGAAGACCTGGCAGCAATTGTGAGCAAATGGAGGGGATACGCAGGTACAAGGAACAAAAATTAAGAACAAAAGACAATAGAACAATGAAGACAATAGCAATAATATGCGGCGGTGACACGGCGGAACATGACGTAAGTATGCGTAGTGCAGAGGGTATCGCATCTTTCATTGACCCCACGCGCTACATTATATATAAGGTAGAAATCCATGCCGGCAAGTGGGAGGCGCTGCTTCCCGATGGAAGCCGTAGTAAGATCAACAAAGACGATTTTAGCTTCACTGCCGGAGGCGAGCGTGTCCATCCCGACTTCTGCTACATTACCATCCATGGTGCACCAGGAGAGAACGGCATATTGCAAGGCTATTTCGATCTCATTGGGATGCCTTATTCTACCAGCGGAGTGCTTGTCGAGGCACTGACCTATGATAAATTTGTGACGAATAACTATATGAGGGCTCTTGGTGTATTGGTTGCAGACAGTTTGATTATCAGGATAGGTAATGACAAGGAGGTGACGGACGAGGACATTGTAGAGCGCATAGGATTGCCCTGCTTCGTGAAGCCTTCGCGTGGCGGTTCTTCTTTCGGTACGACTAAGGTCAAAAGCATTGAAGAACTCCGTCCAGCTATCAACCTTGCCCTGAAAGAAGGCGAGGACGTAATGGTGGAGGCCTTTATGCAAGGTACGGAACTGACCTGTGGCTGCTACAAGACAAGAGAGAAGAGTGTCGTCTTCCCCATCACTGAAGTTGTTTCAAAGAATGAGTTCTTTGATTATGATGCAAAGTATAATGGTCAGGTCAGCGAGATAACGCCTGCCCGCATCAGCGATAATCTTGCCGCAAGAGTCAGTAAGCTAACTTCGATGATATACGACATCCTGGGCTGCTACGGCATTATCCGTATCGACTACATCATTACCGCAGGTGACAAGATTAACCTCCTCGAGATAAATACGACACCCGGTATGACAGCTACCAGTTTCATACCGCAGCAAGTGCGTGCGGCAGGCCTGGATATTCGTGACGTGATGACAGACATCATCGAGGGCAAGGCCATCAAGAGAATGAGGTAGAATAAGGCTATAATTAAAAGCGTCAAGAAATGGCACAAGAGATTCTTCTCCCCAATTGGGACGAGAGGTCTGAGTTTGATGAGATACGCCCCTATGCAAAGGGCGAAGTGAAGCAAGCCGTCGAAAGTTTGCTTGCTGACAGGCAGTTCTCGCGCATGATGCATGGTTTCCTTCCTTGGATGCCGCAATGGATGCGCAATGGCCTGGTGCGTCTTGCCTTCACGGGTGTCAATACGCCTTTGCAATTCCAGTTGCGCTTCATCAAGCCCGTCTTGCAGCACATCCTGCGTCGTTGCAGCACTGGCTATACCTTTTCCTACAGCGGAATCTCCCCTGGTCCGGAACGCTACACCTTTATCAGTAACCACCGGGACATCGTACTCGACAGCGCCATTCTCGACCTCATGCTCTACAAGCACGATTTCCCTACGACCTGCGAAATCGCCATCGGCGACAACCTCCTTATCTATCCCTGGATAAAGACACTCGTCAGGCTCAATAAAGCCTTCACCGTGAAACGGGGGCTTAGTCCGCGTGAACTCATGGAAAGCAGCCAGCGCATGAGCCGCTATATGCACTATGCTATCACGGAAAAACATGAGAATATCTGGATAGCCCAGCGAGAAGGCCGAGCCAAGGACAGCAATGACCAAACACAGGAGTCTCTCTTGAAAATGCTTGCCATGGCAGGCGAAGGAAGCATCATAGATCGCCTCAAAGAGCTTCGTCTCGTACCGCTCAGCATTAGTTACGAGTACGACCCTTGCGACTATCTCAAGGCACAAGAGTTCCAACAGAAACGCGACAATCCTGCATTCCGCAAGAGCAAACAAGATGACTTAGACAATATGAAAACCGGTATTTTCGGAAAGAAAGGACGCATACACTACGAGGCCATGCCTTGCATCAATACGTGGATAGACGAATTGTCTGATCTGCCCAAGACGAAAGTCTTCAGCGAATTAGCACGTCGCATAGACCGGCAGATACACGCCGGCTATCAGCTTTTCCCAGGCAATTATGTGGCTGCCGACATGCTCAGTGGCACTTCGGATTTTGCCAAAGAATATACCGAAAAGGAGCAAAAGGCTTTCGAAGCATACCTGCAGAGTCGCATTGACTTAGTGCAGATCGAAAATAAGGATGAGGCATTCTTGCGCGAACGCATTCTGACAATGTATGCCAATCCCGTCATTAATAAGCGGAAAGCATTGAACACAGAAAGTTAACAACTGAAAAACAAAGTACAAGACTGTGAAAAGACCCAACATCCTGCTCCTCTCCGGGGGAATCAAGGGGAAGCTTCCTCTTTTTCTTTTTTTCGTTCTCTTTTCTTCATGCAAGGGCGGGGACGACACTTCCGAGCCCTACCCCAACGTCGTGACGGAGTTTGCCATGATAAAGACCAACGATTCTGGTATGTTGGCGGAGCTCACTACCGACGACGAACGCACCTACACCATCAGCAATCCGCAGGACGGCTATGACAAGAACGTGATGTATCGCGCAGTATGCGGCTATGTTCCAGACGGACAGACGGCAACACTCTACCATGCCACAGGAGCCTATTTGCTGCATGACTCAACAAAACTTTCCTATGAACCCGATGCCATCAAAGTAGTAAGCGTATGGAAGTCCGGGCGCTACATCAACATGCAGCTTTCGCCACTCACGCAGGGCGGTATACAGTATTGGGGCTACCGCATTGATAGCGTGCATGACAGAACCGCTCATATCACACTTCACCATTGCCAAAACCATGACCCGCTATCCTATATGCAAACAGTCTATGCCAGTCTCCCGATGGACAGCCTCAAAACAATCTCGGCGGGCGATTCCATTGCCCTTCACATCAAAACCTTTAACGGAGAACAAGTTTGGACTTTCCAGGAACCTTGAAAATCCTTCTCGCCAAGTATCGCGAAAACGACATTTCTGCATGCATACATGAACAGAGGCGAAAATAATCATTGAAAAGTTTGGCTGTTTCAGCATATTATCGTACCTTTGCGGCGCATTTTTGCAAAACAAAATAATTACTCACTTATTTATTATTTATTTAACACGTATTATGAACCAATACGAAACCGTTTTCATTTTGACTCCCGTTTTGTCTGAAGAACAGATGAAGGAAGCGGTAGAAAAGTTCAAGGGCATCCTCACAAATGCTGGCGCAGAGCTTATCAGCGAGGAGAATTGGGGCCTGAAGAAACTTGCTTACCCCATCCAGAAGAAGACGACAGGATTCTACGAGCTGATTGAGTTCAAGGCAGCTCCCGAGACTATCAAGACTCTTGAAATCGCCTATCGCCGCGACGAGAAGGTACTCCGCTACCTCACCGTCAAGATGGAGAAGTATGCAGCAGAATACGCTGCCAAGAGAAGAAGTAACAAATCTAACAAGCAGGAGGCATAAGACATGGCACAACAATCAGAAATCCGCTACTTGACCGCTCCCGCTATCGACGTCAAGAAAAAGAAGTACTGCCGTTTCAAGAAGAGCGGCATCAAGTATATCGACTACAAGGATC
>JAFLUV010000001.1 GCA_022508635.1 Prevotellaceae bacterium | reverse complement strand
AAATGGCTAAAGAAGTTGCTGGATTAATCAAATTACAGATTAAAGGAGGCGCTGCAAATCCATCACCCCCAGTTGGTCCTGCTTTAGGTTCCAAAGGTATTAATATCATGGATTTCTGTAAGGCATTCAACGCCAGAACGCAGGATCGTGCCGGCAAGGTGCTTCCTGTTGTCATTACATACTACACGGATAAGTCGTATGATTTCATCGTCAAGACTCCTCCTGTAGCCGTGCAATTGATGGAGGCTGCAAAGATTAAAGGCGGAAGTGCAGAACCCAACCGTAAGAAAGTTGCCGAGATTACTTGGGATCAGGTTCGTACTATCGCTCAGGATAAAATGCCTGATTTGAACTGCTTTACTGTAGAGTCTGCAATGACTTTGGTAGCAGGTACTGCAAGAAGTATGGGTATCACTGTCAAGGGTGAGTTCCCTGGTAAATAATTCTAACTTCAATTAAAATGAGTAAACTGACAAAAAACCAAAAGTTGGTAGCTGATAAGATTGAAGCAGGGAAGGCATACACCTTGAAGGAGGCTGCCAGTTTGGTGAAAGAGATTACCACCACCAAATTCGATGCTTCTGTAGATATTGATGTGCGTTTAGGTGTTGACCCCAGAAAGGCAAACCAGATGGTTCGCGGTGTCGTATCATTGCCCAACGGAACGGGTAAGGTAACCCGCGTGCTGTGCCTCTGCACACCAGATGCCGAAGCTGCTGCCAAGGAAGCAGGTGCTGACTATGTAGGTCTCGATGAATATATCGAGAAAATTAAAGGAGGATGGACTGACATTGACGTCATTATCACGATGCCCTCCATTATGGGTAAAATCGGTGCATTGGGACGTGTTCTCGGTCCTCGTGGCTTGATGCCTAATCCCAAAAGCGGAACTGTAACTATGGATGTAGCTAAGGCTGTCCGTGAAGTGAAGCAGGGTAAGATTGACTTCAAAGTTGACAAAAGCGGTATCGTGCATACCTCCATCGGCAAAGTGTCTTTCACTGCAGAGATGATCGCTCAGAATGCAAAGGAATTCATCGCAACTATCATCAAGTTGAAGCCTGCTGCTGCCAAGGGCACGTATGTTAAGAGTATTTATCTTTCCAGTACTATGAGTCGTGGCATCAAGGTTGATCCTAAGGCTACTGAGGAAATATAAAAAGCTGTAACATCATGAGAAAGGAAGATAAAACCGCAATTATTGCGCAACTTGGTGAACTGTTGAAGCAGTATCCCCACTTCTATTTGGTAGATGTAGAGGGAATGAATGCTGCCAGCACGAGCAGTCTGCGCCGCATGTGTTTCGACAAAGGCCTTAAAATGGTCGTGGTCAAGAATTCACTGATGGTTAAGGCTCTTGAGGCAACGGAACAGAACTTCGATGAGTTAAAGCCTGTCTTAGTTGGAACGACGGCAGTTATTTTAACAGAGACCGCTAATGCTCCAGCTAAGCTCATCAAGGAGCTGAACGGCAAAAAACAAGAGAAGCCTGCGTTCAAGGCTGCCTATGCTGAAGGTTCACTCTATGTAGGCGCTGACCAGTTGATGACTCTCGTCGCTCTGAAGAGCAAGAACGAGCTGATAGCAGACGTTATCGCTGCCCTTGAATCTCCGATTATGAACGTGCTGAGCGCTCTGGAGAATCGTGAAGAGAAAGCTGCAGAAGCAGCAGTCGAATAAATATCAAGAATAATAACAATTTAAATACATTAAAGAAATGGCTGATATTAAGGCTATTGCTGCTGAGCTCGTAGCGCTCACAGTACAAGAAGTAATCGATCTTAAGAATGAACTTAAGGAAACTTATGGCATTGAGCCCGCTGCTGCTGCTGTCGTAGTTGCTGCAGGTGGTGACGGTGCAGGTGCTGCTGCTGAGGAAAAGACTGACTTCGATGTCGTTCTCAAGAGTGCAGGCGCTGCTAAGCTTCAGGTTGTAAAGGCTGTCAAGGAAGCTTGCGGTCTGGGTCTGAAGGAAGCTAAGGAAATGGTTGACGGTGCTCCCAGCGTGCTGAAGGAAGGTATGCCTAAGGCTGATGCCGAGGCTCTGAAGAAAACTCTTGAAGAGGCTGGTGCTGAGGTAGAACTGAAGTAATATTTCCTCCTGTAATAAGGACTATCGGTAAAGAATTCTCTGGTAGAGGGTTCTTTACCTTTTTGCGTCTATAAACTATAATATGTGTCTGCTAATGTCCTGAACATAGGGTAAATGTTGTGTTGACAAATACAGCGTACCGTGGCATCAATATGTGCATGAGGCATTCATATATAAATTCACGAGAATACAATACAACTTTTAGATGGCTAACAAAAAGAATCAGAGAATTAATTTTGCTTCTGTAAAAAGTCCGCTGGCATATCCTGACTTTTTGGAAGTGCAATTGAAGTCATTTAAGGACTTCTTACAACTTGACACACCTCCCGAACTGAGGAGGTACGATGGTTTGTATAAGGTCTTCTCTGAAAACTTCCCGATTAATGATACCCGTAACAACTTTAATCTGGAGTTTCTCGACTACTTCATTGACCCTCCTCGCTATTCTATAGAGGAGTGCTTGGAGCGTGACCTTACGTATAGTGTACCTTTGAAGGCAAAACTGAAACTGAGTTGTGATGATCCTGACCATGAGGAATTCTCCACAGTTGTTCAAGATGTCTTTCTTGGTTTCATTCCTTATATGACGGACAATGGCACCTTCATCATCAATGGTGCTGAACGTGTCGTTGTATCACAGCTTCATCGTTCTCCTGGTGTTTTCTTCGGTAGCAGTATGCATGCCAACGGTTCCCAGCTTTATTCGGCTCGTATTATTCCTTTCAAGGGTAGCTGGATTGAGTTTGCAACGGACATTAACAATGTCATGTATGCGTACATTGATCGTAAGAAGAAGTTGCCTGTTACTACGTTGCTTCGTGCCATCGGCTTTGAGAATGACAAGGACATTTTACAGATTTTTGATCTTGCCGAAGAAATCAAGGCCACTCGTGAAAACCTGAAAAAGCATCTTGGATGCAAACTTGCAGCCCGTGTGCTGAAGAGCTGGATAGAAGACTTCGTCGACGAAGACACGGGCGAGGTGGTTTCTATCGAGCGCAACGAAATAATTCTGGAGCGCGAATGTGTACTTGACGAGGATGCTATCGAGCAGATCATGTCCAGTAATGTTCCTTCCATCCTTATTCACAAAGATGATGCTCAGCCTTCGGATTATAGTATTATATTTAATACATTCCAGAAAGATGCTACCAACAGTGAGAGGGAAGCTATCAGCTACATATATAAGCAGTTGCGCAATGCAGACCCTGTGGACGATGCCAGTGCAAAGGAAGTTATCCTTAACCTCTTCTTCAGTGAGAAGCGCTATGACTTGGGTGAAGTGGGGCGTTATCGCATCAACCATAAATTGGGCTTGGATACAGATCCCGATGTGCGCGTACTAACGAAGGAGGACATCATTGAGATTATCAAATACCTGATAGAACTGGTCAACTCTAAAGCCAATGTGGATGATATTGACCATTTAAGTAATCGTCGCGTACGCACGGTCGGTGAACAGTTGGCCAATCAGTTTGCCATTGGATTGTCTCGTATGATTCGTACTATTCGTGAGCGTATGAATGTCCGTGACAATGAGGTGTTCACTCCTACTGACCTATTGACCAGCAAGAGCCTGGGTGGCGTCATCAACAGTTTCTTCGGAACCAATGCTCTGAGCCAGTTTATGGATCAGACCAATCCTTTGGCTGAAGTGACTCACAAGCGCCGTCTCTCTGCTCTTGGTCCTGGCGGTCTGTCCCGTGAACGTGCCGGCTTCGAGGTGCGTGACGTACACTATACACACTACGGCCGACTTTGTCCCATTGAGTCTCCCGAAGGTCCTAACATCGGCTTGATATCTTCTCTTTGCGTTTACGCTAAGATCAATGACTTAGGATTCATAGAGACACCTTATCGCCGGGTTCAGGATGGGAAAGTAGACCTCACTCCTGAAGGTGTTTGCTACATGACGGCAGAGGAGGAGAATGGGCTCGTTATTGGTCAGGGTAATGCGCCTCTCAATGATGATGGTAGCTTTATTCGCACCAAGGTGAAGTGCCGTCAGGATGATGACTATCCTGTGGTTCCGCCTTCTGAGGTTAACCTTATGGACGTGGCTCCCCAGCAGATTGCCTCTATCGCAGCCGCTTTGATTCCTTTCTTGGAGCATGACGATGCGCACCGTGCACTGATGGGTTCGAACATGATGCGTCAGGCTGTGCCATTGATGCGTACCGAGGCTCCTATCGTCGGTACTGGCATCGAACGTCAAGTCTGTGTGGATTCCCGTACGATGATTTGTGCAGAGGGCGATGGCGTGGTAGAATATGTCGATGCTACCACTATCCGCATCCTCTATGACCGTACGGAGGACGAGGAGTTTGTCAGCTTTGAGCCTGCTCTGAAAGAGTACCGCATACCTAAGTTCCGTCGCACAAACCAGAACATGACGATTGACCTTCGTCCTATCTGCAACAAGGGTGACAGGGTGGTAAATGGCCAGATTCTTACGGAAGGCTATTCTACCGAGGATGGCGAACTGGCACTGGGTAAGAACCTTCTAGTTGCCTACATGCCTTGGAAGGGTTACAACTATGAAGATGCTATTGTGCTTAACGAGCGTATTGTGCGTGAAGATATCCTTACCAGTGTCCATGTTGAGGAGTTCTCTCTGGAAGTACGTGAAACAAAGCGTGGCATGGAGGAGCTTACAGCTGATATCCCCAATGTCAGCGAAGAGGCAACCAAGGATCTTGACGAGAATGGCATCATTCGTATCGGTGCACGTGTGGCTCCTGGCGATATTATGATTGGCAAAATCACACCTAAGGGTGAGAGTGATCCCAGTCCGGAAGAAAAGCTTCTGCGTGCTATTTTTGGTGATAAGGCCGGTGATGTGAAAGACGCTTCGCTCAAGGCAAGTCCTTCGCTCAACGGTGTCGTTATCGACAAAAAACTCTTCACCAAAGCCACTAAGACCGGCAAGATGAAGCAACTGGACAAGCCCCGTTTGGCTGCCATTGACGAGGAATTTAGCAGTAAGGTTGAAGACCTGAAGGCAATCCTTGTAGACAAATTGTTGGAGCTTACTAACAAGAAGAAGAGCCAAGGCATCACGGACAATGTGGGCGTAGAGCTTATTGCCCAGGGTGGTACCATTACAGCCAACCTGCTTAATAATATAGACTATACGACTGTTCAGCTCACAGGATGGACAGATGACGAGCATGTCAACGAGCTCATCGGTAAACTCATCATCAATTATCTCAAGAAGTATAAGTTGCTTGAGACAGAGATGAAGAGGAAAAAATATGCCATTAGCCTTGGAGACGAGCTGCCCAACGGCATTATCCAGTTAGCAAAGGTATATATTGCCAAGAAGCGTAAAATTGGCGTCGGTGATAAGATGGCCGGTCGTCACGGTAACAAGGGTATCGTCAGCAAGGTTGTACGTCAGGAGGACATGCCTTTCCTTGCCGATGGAACCCCTGTAGACATCGTGCTCAACCCGCTGGGCGTGCCTTCTCGTATGAATATCGGTCAGATTTTCGAGACCGTGCTTGGTGCTGCAGGTCAGAAGCTCGGTGTTAAGTTTGCAACGCCTATCTTCGACGGTGCTTCCCTTGACGATCTTTGCGAGTGGACAGACAAGGCAGGCCTGCCCCGCTATTGTTCGACACAGCTTTACGACGGAGCTACCGGCGAGCCCTTCGACCAGCTTGCAACGGTTGGTGTGGCATATATGCTTAAGCTGGGTCACATGGTGGAAGACAAGATGCATGCACGTAGCATAGGTCCGTACTCTCTCATCACGCAACAGCCTCTTGGTGGTAAGGCACAGTTTGGCGGTCAGCGTTTCGGTGAGATGGAGGTCTGGGCAATTGAGGCATTTGGTGCTTCACATGTATTGCAGGAAATTCTCACAATCAAGAGTGACGATGTCGTGGGTCGCAGCAAGGCTTACGAAGCTATCGTTAAGGGTGACCACATGCCTACACCGGGCATCCCCGAGTCCCTCAATGTGTTGCTTCACGAACTTCGCGGTTTAGGACTGCGTGTAAGTTTGGAATAAATGAATCGCTTTTTAGAAAGGATATCAAAACATGGCTTTTAAAAAAGAAAATAAGGTAAAGACAAACTTTACCAAGATAACAATCGGTCTGGCATCTCCTGAGGAGATTCTTGCGAACTCCTATGGCGAGGTGCTCAAGCCCGAGACTATCAATTACCGAACCTACAAGCCCGAGCGTGACGGCCTCTTCTGCGAGCGCATCTTCGGTCCTACCAAGGACTATGAGTGCCATTGCGGAAAGTATAAACGTATCCGCTACAAAGGTAACGTCTGTGACCGTTGTGGCGTAGAGGTGACAGAGAAGAAGGTGCGTCGCGAGCGTAGCGGTCATATCCAGCTTGTTGTGCCTGTGGCACACATTTGGTATTTCCGTTCTCTGCCCAACAAGATTGGCTATCTGCTCGGCATTCCTACCAAGAAGCTCGATGCAGTTATCTATTATGAGCGTTACATCGTGATTCAGCCTGGCGTTATGGCAAAGAATAAGGAGATTCCTGTCCAGAAGTTCGATTTGCTCTCTGAGGAAGAGTATGAGAACATTATGGAACGCCTGCCCCAGGGTAATGAATACTTAGATAACAGCGATCCCAACAAGTTCATTGCCAAGATGGGTGCAGAGGCTATATACGACCTGCTCGTAGAGCTTGACCTTGACTCTCTTTCCAATCAGTTGCGCGATGAAGCTAACAGAGATTGTGCCCAGCAGCACAAGAATGATGTGTTGAAGCGTCTTCAGGTCGTGGAGAGTTTCCGTGCAAGTGCCAAGACGAATAAGCCTGAGTGGATGATAATGCGTACCCTGCCTGTCATTCCCCCAGAGCTTCGTCCTTTGGTGCCCTTGGATGGCGGTCGTTTCGCAACGAGTGATCTTAATGACCTTTATCGTCGTGTCATCATTCGTAATAACCGTCTCAAGAGACTCATTGAGATCAAGGCTCCCGAAGTCATCTTGCGTAACGAGAAGCGTATGTTGCAGGAGGCGGTGGACAGCCTTTTCGACAACAGTCGCAAGAGCAGTGCTGTCAAGACAGAAAGCAACCGTCCGCTGAAGTCTCTCTCCGATTCGCTCAAGGGTAAGCCCGGCCGTTTCCGTCAGAACTTGCTCGGTAAGCGTGTCGACTACTCAGCCCGTTCTGTAATCGTGGTTGGTCCCGAATTGAAGATGGGCGAGTGTGGTATACCTAAACTGATGGCCGCAGAGCTTTACAAACCCTTTATCATCCGCAAGCTTATCGAGCGTGGCATCGTGAAGACGGTGAAGAGCGCCAAGAAGATAGTCGATCGTAAGGATCCCATCATTTGGGATATCTTGGAGTTCGTTATGAAGGGTCATCCTGTCTTGCTGAACCGTGCGCCGACGCTGCACCGTCTCGGTATTCAGGCTTTTCAGCCAAAAATGATTGAGGGTAAGGCTATTCAGCTTCATCCTTTGGCTTGTACGGCATTCAATGCCGACTTCGATGGTGACCAGATGGCTGTGCATCTGCCTTTGAGCAACGAGGCAATACTGGAGGCTCAGATTTTGATGCTTCAGTCGCATAATATCTTGAACCCTGCCAGCGGCACGCCTATCACCGTACCCTCCCAGGATATGGTGCTCGGTCTGTATTACATTACCAAGCTGCGTCCCGGTGCAAAAGGCAGCGGTCTGAAATTCTATGGTCCCGAGGAAGCTATCATAGCATATAATGAGAAGCGTGTTGACGTGCATGCTCCTGTCTTCGTCGTTGTTGACGACAAACTTGAGGACGGCACAATCGGCAAGCGTATGGTTGAGACTTCTGTTGGTCGCGTCATTGCTAACGAAATTATTCCTGTTGAGGTGGGATTCTTCAATGACGTTATTTCCAAGAAGACTTTGCGTGGCATCATTACCGATGTCATCAAGACAGTTGGCATAGCTCGTGCCTGCGAATTCCTGGACGGTATTAAGAACCTCGGTTATCGTCTGGCATACGAGGGTGGCTTGTCCTTCAACTTGGGCGATATCATTATTCCCGAGGAGAAGGAGGAACTCATTCGCAAAGGTAATGAGGAGGTTGAGCGTATCAGTGGCGAATATGGCATGGGTTTCATCACCGACAAGGAGCGCCACAATCAGGTCATCGATATCTGGACACATGTCAATAACGACCTTTCAAAGGCTCTGATGAAGACTATGAAGGAGGCTGACCAGGGCTTCAATGCCGTGTACATGATGCTTGACTCCGGTGCCCGTGGTAGTGCAGGACAGATCAGCCAGCTCTCCGGTATGCGTGGTTTGATGGCTAAGCCCCAAAAGGCAGGTGCAGAGCCAGATACTATCGAGAACCCCATCCTTTCCAACTTTAAGGAGGGTATGAGTGTACTTGAGTACTTCATCTCTACGCATGGTGCCCGTAAGGGTCTTGCCGACACCGCACTGAAGACTGCCGATGCAGGTTACCTGACCCGTCGTTTGGTGGATGTCAGCCATGATGTGATTATCAATGAAGAGGATTGCGGTACCTTGCGCGGCCTTGTATGTTCTGCCTTGAAGAATGGTGACGAGGTTATCAGCAGTCTCTACGACCGTATCCTGGGCCGTGTTTCTGTGCACGATGTGATCCATCCTCTTACTGGCAAACTCATCTGTGCTTCTGGTGAAGAGATTACTGAGGCAAAGGCACAAGAGATAGAGGAAAGCCCCATTGAAACCGTTGAGATCCGTTCCGTGCTCACTTGCGAGAGCAGGAGGGGTGTCTGCATGAAGTGCTACGGCCGCAACCTTGCTACCAGCCTTATGGTGCAGAAGGGCGAGGCTGTCGGTGTCATTGCAGCACAATCCATCGGTGAGCCTGGTACACAGCTGACGCTACGTACGTTCCATGCCGGTGGTGTGGCAGGCAATGCCGCCGCTAATGCCCGAATCAAGGCGAAGTACGATGCCCGCATCGAGTTCGAGGAGTTGCGTACCGTAGATGTCGTTGATGATGCAGGAACGCCTGCCAAGGTCGTGGTAGGCCGTCTGACGGAGGTTCGCTTCATTGATCCTACTACAGGCATTGTCCTGCTCACGGCCAATGTGCCCTATGGTAGCACCCTGTACAAGAATGATGGTGACATTGTCCAGAAGGACGAGATTGTTGCCAAGTGGGATCCCTTCAATGCCGTTGTCGTTACGGAAATGCCCGGTAAGGTTCGGTTCGAGGATGTCATTGAGGGAGTCAACTACAAGGTAGAGACTGACGAACAGACTGGTCTGCAGGAGCTCATCGTCATTGAGTCGCACGACAGGATGCGTGTGCCCACCGTACATATCCTGGACGAGAACGGCGACATCCTGCGCCACTACAACCTGCCTATCGGCGGCCATATTGCCGTCGAGAACGGACAGGAGGTGAAGGCAGGCGATGTGCTTGTCAAGATACCTCGCGTCATCGGTGGCGGCGGTGATATCACCGGCGGTCTGCCTCGTGTGACGGAGCTCTTCGAGGCACGCAACCCGAGCAACCCGGCTACGGTTGCCGAGATTGACGGTGAGGTGTCGATGGGCAAGCTCAAGCGTGGTAATCGCGAGGTTATCATCACGCCGCGTCTGGGAGGCGAGGAGGCTGTCAAGAAGTATCTCATCCCTGCCAACCGTCAGATTCTGGTGCAGGAGAACGACTATGTCCGTGCCGGTACGCCGCTTTCCGACGGTGCCATCACGCCTGCCGACATTCTTGCCATCAAGGGTCCCACGGCCGTACAGGAGTACATCGTCAATGAGATACAGGACGTTTACCGTCTCCAGGGCGTGAAGATCAACGACAAGCACTTCGAGGTCATTGTTCGCCAGATGATGCGTAAGGTACAGATTGACGATGCAGGCGATACCCGTTTCCTTGCTCAGCAGGTTGTCGACAAGCTTGACTTCAACGAAGAGAATGACAGCATCTGGGGTAAGAAGGTGGTTATTGATTGTGGCGATTCGGAGAACATGCAGAACGGTCAGATTGTAACGGCACGCCGCCTGCGCGACGAGAACTCCCTTCTCAAGCGTCAGGACAAGAAGATCGTCCAGGTACGCGATGCCCGTCCCGCAACGTCCAAGCAGATCTTGCAGGGTATTACCCATGCTGCACTGCAGACCAGCAGCTTTATCTCTGCTGCTTCTTTCCAGGAGACCACCAAGGTGCTCAACGAAGCCGCTATCAACGGCAAGACGGACTACTTGGCCGGTATGAAGGAGAACGTTATCTGCGGTCATCTCATCCCTGCTGGTACTGGTATGCGTGAGTTCGACAAGATTGTGGTCACCAACCGCGAGGATTATGACCGCACCCTTGCCAGCCGCAAGACGCTGCTCAATTATGTCGACGATATGTACTAAACGCATTGACATATAATCATGAAGAGAAAACCGCAAGGCGTAAGCCCTGCGGTTTTTTTGTTTGCCTGTCTCGGGCTCAAGGCCGATAGGGGAGTGGATGCCATGCTGCTTGACATTGCATCTGAAGCTGCACTATACGGTGTGTCAATAGTAGTCAGTCATTGTCTTTCTATTGAAACATGTCAATCTTACCTATAGGAAAGTCACAATCTTCCCTATAGGTAAGATACAATGTTCCCTATAGGAAAGATATTATGTTCCCTATAGGGAAGATAAAGGCATTATCAAGTAAAGGCAGTGTCATGTCATGCTTCGGGAGACACCATCGCTTGTCCAAGTCGTTGATATATGGTATAAACGGGCATAAGGCGTTTGCGGGATAACCGGCTTCTACGTACAAAAAGTGTCCCGGACTGATGCGTTTCTTATGTTATGATGATACGGCTTTCATGAAAAAGGCGTATCTTTGCAGGACAAATAGATAAAAACAAGACTAACAACCATGAACCATCGTATTATTCTCATTGTGCGGAGCCTGTCTGCGAGGCGGCTTCTTCCGCAGCTGTCCCTATGGCTTTTGGTGGCACTGTTGCCGCTTCAGGCTGCCTCAGCTGCTGTGCAGGGCGATACAGTCTATGTCGCCGAGTTCGGCCTGAAGCCTTATTCCTACCGGAATGCCACACCGCTGCTTCGTCAGGCTATCGAGGCTTGTCGTGAGCGCAAGGCGCAGGTTCTGGTGTTCGAGCCGGGACGTTACGATATATGGCCCGAAGATGCCGAACGGCGCGAATGGTTTATCTCGAACACCTCTACGGAGGCAGAGTGCCCCTCGAAGGTCAAGACGATAGGCATGCTGTTGGAGGACATGGAGAATCTTACGGTTGAGGGCAACGGAGCATCATTGACGTTCCACGGCAAGATGATTACGATAGCGGTGGCACATAGCAGCAACATCACCCTGAGCAACCTGCACATTGACTTTGAGCGCCCGGGCATGTCGGAGATGACCTATGCTGCCCATGATGCCTCGGGAACGACAGTGCGTTTCCATCGCGACGTGCGCTATGACATAGATGGCGAGGGACGCATACACCTGTATGGCGAGGGCTGGCGCGCCAACCATTATCATTGCATAGAGTATGCGCCCGAGACAGAGCGTTCTGCCTACAGCAACGGCTGGTCTGTCCTCGTTGCCTCAAGGGCGGAGGAAGTGGAGCCGGGTCTCGTCCGTTTCGCCACTCCGGCAGACTTCTCTCCTTGCATAGGCCACGTACTTTCGGTGCGTGACATTATTCGCGACCATGTAGGCGTGTTCCTCTATGAAAGCAGTGACGTGACGCTGCACAATGTGAACGTGCACTATATGCACGGACTGGGCATTGTCAGCCAGTATACCCGCAACGTGACGATGCAGAACGTCAACTGCCGTCCGCGCGAGGGTAGCGGTCGTCTAATTGCCTCATCCGCAGACTTCATGCACTTTTCCGGCTGTAGTGGCAAGGTGAGCATACTGGATTGCACTTTTGCCGGTGCTCACGACGACCCCGTCAACGTGCACGGCACGAACCTGAGAGCCGTAGACCGGACAGCCGACGACTGCCTGGTGCTGCGCTTCATGCACGGCCAGAGCTATGGGTTCCAGGCATTCTGGGAAGGTGACACTGTTGCTTTCGTCCGTGCCGAGACGATGGAGAGGCTGGACAATGCCGTGGTACGCAACGTAAGGCGTATCTCTGATCGTCTGGTCGAGGTCTCCTTCGACCGCAAGGTGCCTGAATGGTTTGCCATTGGCCTCGATTGCGTGGAGAACATCACATGCACGCCTGAACTGGAGATACGCCGCTGCCATTTCTCACGCACCAACACGCGCGGTACCCTCGTCACGACACCCCGTCGCGTAGTTATTGCCGACAACGTCTATTGCAAGACGGGCATGAGTGCCATTCTCATTGAGGGTGATGCCGAGGGTTGGTACGAATCGGGTCCCGTCTGCGATGTGCTGATAGAAAACAATACTTTCATTGATTGTGCCTATGGCGGTGGCCCCTCCCGCGCAGTCATAGCCCTGAACCCCTCGAACCGTGTCGTTGATGCCAACCATCCCGTCCACCGCAATGTCAGGGTGCTTGGCAACCGCTTCATCACCTCCGGCAATCCTCTGCTCTACGCCAAGAGCACGGCAGGTCTTTGTTTCGAGAACAATGATGTCATTGTAGGCTCTGCGGATGGCAATATCCTGACCGACGATGCCAGCACGAAAGCAGCGTTTGCCGATAGGGAATGGACAAAGGTGGAAAAATCTTCCCCCATGTTCATCACTGAAGGCTGCCGTCGACCCTCTATCCGCGACAACCGACAGGCACGATAGCCTTCTTGTCAGCCAGTTGAAGTTGCTTCTTCACTTAGGTGAACCCGTCGCCCCGCCCGTTTGCGCCCTTTACGATGGACGGAACGGCCGGGCACTATATATGCAACTTCACTGCACCCTTGGCGTTCTGCCTATGCCATGTTTTTAGCTATGGGTACGATTAGTCTCCCAAGTAATTTGGGGCCTACTTTTTGCATATTAGGCCTAATTTGGGGATTGCTCGGGTAAAAAGTGTATGCTTTAAGCAGATGTTCTGCGCCATTACATCACTGCGAACGGCCTTTTGGGAAGCCGGTGCTATGCCAGCATAGCATCGGCCAGGAGGGCAAGTTGCTGCTCGTCGGCAGCATTCATGCGGGAGCGGATGGTGACGAGGGGTTCTACGATTGTACAGTCCTTCATGCTCCCTATCATCTCGCGCATGATACGGCCTGCACAAGGTGCCCAGCTGCCGTTCTCGACAATGCCGAAGCGGCGCTTCTGGTAGTTCTTAATCTGTAGGTGGTGCAGGAAGTCATGCATGGGTGGGAACACGTCGGCATCGTAGCTCGCCGCCGCTACGACGATGCGGGGATAGCGGAAGGCATCCTCGATGACCTCCGCCATGTCGTCGCGGCTCAGGTCGCTCACCACGACCTTCGGCGCACCCTTCTCGCGGAGCAGTTCTCCAAGGCGTTCGGCTGCCTTTGCTGTGCCGCCATGGATGCTGGCGTATGCAACGAGTACGCCCTCGCTCTCTGGTTCGTAGCGGCTCCAGATGTCATACAGCCTGATGGCCTCTGCCATGGCCTCGCCCTCGAGCACCGGGCCGTGCAGTGGACAGATGGTCTGTATGTTGAGCGTTGCGGCTTTCTTCAGAACGCTTTGCACCTGTGCACCGTACTTTCCGCAGATGTTGAAGTAGTAGCGGCGTGCCTCGCAGGCCCAGTCGTCCGTTTCGTTGCAAAGGGCACCGAACTTACCGAAGCCGTCGGCAGAGAAAAGTACCTTCTCTGTGCTCTCGTAGCTCATGATAACCTCTGGCCAGTGCACCATGGGTGCAGCGATGAAGTGGAGGGTGTGGCTGCCGAGACAGAGCGTGTCGCCTTCCTTCACGATATGAATACGTTCTTCGAAGGGGAAGTTGTCGAAGAAGTTTGGTAGCATCTTCGCTGTCTGTGCACTACATACGAGTTTCATCTCTGGCCAGGCCTTGAGCGCATCCGCGATGAGCGATGCGTGATCCGGCTCCATGTGGTGCGCCACGAGGTAGTCGGGCTGACGTCCGTCAAGGGCTGTAGCGAGTCCTGTCATCCACTCGTCCGCCTTACGACGGTCTGCGGTGTCCATGACGGCTATCCTATCGTCCTCAATGAGGTAGGAATTGTAACTCATGCCTTCAGGCACCACGTACTGGCTCTCGAAAAGGTCAATGTCGAGGTCGTCGACACCGATGTACTTAATGTGCTTCATATATAGTTCGTTGTTGTTATTCCAGATAGGTGTATCCGTAGAGTCCGGCGCGGTAGTTGCTGATGAACTCCTTGCCCTCAATCTGAGTTATCTTTCCGTCTTTGATGGCTTTGCTGACCCATATCTCAAGGCGGCGTACCAGCTTCTTTGGGTCGTACTGCACATACTCCAGTACGTCAGCCACGGACTCGCCGTCGATGAACTGCTCGATGGCATACTGCTCCTTGTCCACGCTGATGTGCACCGCGTTGGTGTCACCAAAGAGGTTATGCATGTTGCCCAGTATCTCTTGGTATGCCCCGACGAGGAACACACCTATATAATAATGTTCGCCTGGGCGTATGGGGTGCAGCGGTATGTAGTTTGTCTGTTGTCCACCGTTGACGTATGCCGTGATTTTGCCGTCACTGTCGCAGGTAATGTCCTGCAGGGTGGCGCTTCGTGTAGGCTGTTCCTCCAAGCGTGCGATAGGCATGATGGGAAAGAGTTGATCTATACCCCATGAGTCGGGCATGCTCTGGAAAAGCGAGAAGTTGCAGAAATACTTGTCCGCCATTTGTTTGTCAAGCTTGCGTAGCTCGTCAGGGACATGTTTCTGGTGGTGTGCCAGCTCTGCCACCTCGTGGCTGATAGCCCAATAGAGGGACTCGATCTGTGCACGCGTCTTGAGGTCAATGATGCCATGGCGGAAGAGGTCGAGCGCTTCTTCTCGGATGTCCTCTGCGTCATGCCAATCCTCAAGCAGTGAACGCGACGAGAGCTTGTCCCATATTTCCGTCAGGTCGTGCACGAGTTTGTGGTCGTCAGTTCCAGGCACAAAGTCCTCGGGCATCTGTGGTGCTGATACGCTTTCCAGCACGTCGATGATGAGCACACTGTGGTGCGCGGTCAACGAGCGACCTCCCTCCGTAATGATGTTGGGGTGGGGGATGTCGTTCTTGTTGGCTGCCTCGACGAGGGTATAGACGCAGTCGTTGACATACTCTTGGATGCTATAATTGACGCTGCTCTCGCTGTTGCTGCTACGTGTTCCGTCGTAGTCCACGCCCAATCCGCCACCACAATCCACGAACTTGATATCGAAACCCATCGCATGGAGTTGTACGTAGTATTGTGCTGCTTCGCGCAGGGCAGTGCTGATACGGCGAATTTTGTTTATCTGGCTGCCGATGTGGAAGTGTATGAGGCGCAGGCAATCGTGCAGTCCGAGCTCGTCAAGCTTTTGCAGTGCAATGAGGAGCTCTGAAGAGTTGAGGCCGAACTTTGATGCGTCGCCGCCGCTCTCGCTCCATTTGCCGCTGCCGTCCGATGCCAGCTTGATGCGGATGCCAAGGTTGGGGTGCACGCCGAGTTTTTTGGCTGTCTCGGCAATGATGGTCAGCTCCGGGAGCTTCTCAATGACAAGGAACACGCGCTTGCCCATCTTCTGAGCCAGCAGAGCCAGCTCGATGAAGTTCTGATCCTTGTGTCCGTTGCAGATGATGAGGCTGTCGCTGTCCATGTTCGTGGCAAGCACGGCATGCAGTTCAGGCTTTGAACCGGCTTCAAGTCCCAGGTTGTAGCGTTTGCCGTGGCTGATAATCTCCTCCACGACGGGACGCATCTGGTTGACCTTGATGGGGAAGATAATGAAGTGCTCGCCCTTGTAGTCGTATTCTTTGCCAGCCTTTCGGAAGCATTCGTCAGTCTTTTCGATGCGGTTGTCGAGGATGTCGGGGAAGCGGAGCAGTACGGGAGCCGTCACATGGCGTGTGGCCAGCTGGTCAACAAGCTCCTTGAGGTCAACCTGTACGCTGTTCTTCTTGGGCGTGACATAGACGTGTCCCTTTTCGTTGATGCCAAAATAATTCACTCCCCAGCCTTTGATATTGTAGAGCTCTTCGGAGTCCTCAATACGCCACTTTTTCATTTCGAGTCAAGTTATTTTTTGAATTAAGAGCTTTCTTGCTTGTCCTTAATCCCTAATCTGTGTACTTAAGTTAAAGTTCATATTCCCAGTTCCTGTCGGATAAGGCGCACGCCGGTCTGCAACTTGTCGTAGTTGTCGAGCAGCGT
Source organism: Prevotellaceae bacterium (assembly GCA_022508635.1). Lineage (GTDB taxonomy): Bacteria > Bacteroidota > Bacteroidia > Bacteroidales > Bacteroidaceae > Physcousia. The sequence continues at coordinate 24,190 of JAFLUV010000001.1, read as the reverse complement.
GACATCGACGACGTGCTTTGCCTTCGCATAGAAAGGTTCACGTTGTTGGAGAGACGTGCGTATGTATTCGAGCAATTCCTCGTCGTTCTTTCCCTTGATGAGCGGACGCTCTACCTTGCCCATGCGGAGGTGCTGCGCCAAAATTTCGGGGGTTGCTTTCAGGTAGACACTCTCGCCTACGGAGCAGATGTAGTCCATATTTTCGAAGAAACAAGGTGTGCCACCGCCACAGCTGAGCACGATGTCCTCGAACTCTGCCGCCTCGTGCAGCATGTTGCGTTCCATCTCGCGAAAGCCTTCTTCGCCATGTTCGGCAAAGAGTTGTGCCACGGTGCGACGATAGCGCATCTCTATGTACCAGTCCAAGTCGTAGAAGGTACGCTCTAAGGCTGCTGCAAGTTGTCGCCCTAACGTTGTCTTACCCGAACCCATATAACCGACCAGGATAATGCTTTTCATTTGCGTGTGTAGCGTCGTTTGGTGGTTTTAGCGGCAGGTCTTTCACCCTGTTCGCTAATAATCTGCATACACTCCTCGTAGGTCAGTTCCTTGGCGCGTTCGTGGAGCGCCTTAGGCAGGCGGTAGTTTATTCCTTTGTGTGTGAGATAGGGGCCGTAGCGTCCGTTAAGAATCTCCAGATCAGTGTCTTCGCTGAAATTCTTGAGGTGCCGCTCTGCCTCCTCCATGTGCTTGCGGTGCATCATAATGACAGCCTGCTCAAAGGTGATCTTCATGGGGTCTGTACCCTTCGGGATAGATACATAGGAACCCCTGTGCGAAACATAGGGACCGTATTTCCCTGCACCGATAATGACAGGCTCCCCCTCGTACATGCCTACTTTGCGTGGCAGTCTGAAGAGCTCCAGTGCTTCTTCCAAAGTAATGCTCTCTAATGTCTGTCCTGCTGCCAGCTGTGAGAAGCGCGGCTTTTGGCCAGCATCGGTACTTCCCATCTGTGCGACAGGACCAAAGCGACCAATCTTGACGGTGATAGGCGCTCCCGTGACAGGGTCGTTGCCCAACAAGCGTTCCCCTACTTTGTGTTCAGTGAAGGTGTTGACAGATTTTTCCACCAGTGGCTCGAAGCCCTCGTAAAATTCCTTGACCACGCCTTCCCAGGCAATTTTACCCTCGGCAATGTCATCGAATTTCTTTTCGATGTCGGCCGTGAAGTTGTAGTCCATGATTTCAGGAAAGTTCTCTTTGAGGAAACCGTTGACGACGATGCCTGTGTCGGTGGGCAGCAGCTTGCCACGTTCCTGTCCGATGATGGTGGTGTGCTGTTCGCTGGTTAGCTTGTCACCGCTGAGAGTGATTGTCTGGAACGTGCGTTCTTCGCCGGGTTTGTCGCCTTTCTCCACATATTCGCGCTGCTGTATAGTGGTGATGGTTGCGGCGTAGGTGCTGGGTCGGCCGATGCCGAGCTCTTCAAGTTTGCGCACGAGGCTGGCTTCGTTGTAACGGACGGGACGCTGAGTGAAACGTTGTGTGGCCGTGATTTGTTCGCGGGTGAGATCCTCGCCTATGGTCATGGCGGGCAGGGTACTGATGTTCTCGCGTTCGGCATCCCCCTCGGTGTCATTGTTCTGGTCGCTGTAGATACGCAGGAAACCATCAAACTTGACCACCTCGCCGTTGGCAATGAATGTCTCTTCTTTACCCTCAATGCTGATAGTCACCTGTGTACGTTCCAGCTCAGCGTCCGCCATCTGGCTGGCTATTGTGCGTTTCCAGATGAGGTCGTAAAGGCGTCGTTCCTGCGTGTTGCCTTCTATCTGCATCTGATCCATGTAGGTGGGACGTATGGCTTCGTGTGCCTCTTGTGCACCCTTGGAGCTTGTGTGGTATTGGCGTGTCTTGACGTATTCCTGCCCCATTTGTTCTGCAATGACGCTCTTGCTGGCACCCAGACAGAGTTTGCTTAAGTTGACGCTGTCAGTACGCATGTATGTGATGCGTCCGCTCTCGTAGAGGTGCTGTGCTATCATCATAGTCTGTGCTACGGTGAAACCCAGTTTGTGTGCTGCCTCCTGTTGCAGGGTGCTAGTGGTGAAGGGCGGTGCCGGCGTACGCTTGACGGGCTTCATGGTGATATCCTGTACGCTGAACTTGCGGTTACGGCAACTTTCGAGGAAGGCGTGTGTTTCTTCGATTGTGTGGAAACGCCGATTGAGCTCAGCTTTTACCTCGTTGCCATCGGTATTAAGGAAGGTGGCTGTGATGCGATAGTTCTCTTCGCTATGGAAGTTCTGTATTTCGCGCTCACGCTCTACAATGAGACGCACGGCAACGCTTTGCACGCGGCCTGCCGAAAGGCTCGGCTTTACCTTGCGCCAGAGTACGGGGCTGAGCTTGAAACCTACTATGCGATCCAGCACACGACGAGCCTGCTGTGCGTTCACCAAGTTGAGGTCTATCTGCCGCGGGTGCTGGATGGCTTCCAATATGGCGGGCTTTGTGATTTCGTGGAAGACGATGCGACGGGTGGTTTCCGGTTTTAGGTTGAGCACTTCGTACAGATGCCAGCTGATGGCTTCTCCTTCACGGTCTTCATCGGATGCCAGCCAAACCATGCTTGCCTGTTCTGCTTGGCTGCGTAGCTGTGCCACGAGTTTTGCCTTGTCTGTAGGTACCTCGTATTGCGGAGCGAACGTCTTTTCGTCCACGCTGAACGTTTTCTTCTTTAGGTCGCGTATGTGCCCGTAGCTTGACAGGACCTTATATTTGTCTCCAAGAAACTTCTCGATGGTTTTGGCCTTTGCAGGGCTCTCCACGATTACCAGATTCTCTTTCATTGTCAGGTTTTGTTTGATTTTTGGGCGCAAAGGTAAGGCATTTTTTAAAACTACACATTATTTATATGAAAATTTTTTCGTTTCATCTGTAAAAAATGCTTTTATAGTATGTATCGCTAATATGTACATTAAGTTCCTTATGCGTATGCGCGTGTAAAAATTTAGGGAATGCTATTCCAAGGTTATGTGGCATCTTGTCGCAGAGAAAACGATTTATACCGTTAGGCAGTCTTAATATCTGCATTTTTCCTTTTCCTTGAAGAAATGGAGGGAAGGTAGAATCAAGCATGCAGGATATTCAATTTAGGCTACCCATAGGCATCCTTGTTATAGTATTAAATTATAATAATTTGGAAATAAGCGACTTGCGATTCTTGTTTTGTCTGAAAATGGTATCTCAGAAATACTTAACTAAAACTTTCAAAACACTTAGCTAAAACTTCAGAAATAGTTAATTAAAACTATGGGTAATAGTTAAGTGTTTTTTAGGATACTGTTTGCCTATTTGAAATGTGTCTGGTGAATGCAAACGAAAGCGTAATAATTTTTCCAATGATTATGGCTTGCGTCAGCTACTATATTGCTCCATTGTAAGATAAATATATAAAGAAGTGTTGCGATGGATTCGACTTTTTTTACTATCTTTGCGCACAAAATTAAGACGAAAAGATATGGGATTCTTTAATTTCTTTAGCAAAGAGAAAAAGGAGACACTGAATCAGGGTCTTGAAAAGACGAAGGAGAGCTTCTTCGGAAAACTGACCCGAGCTGTTGCCGGCAAGTCGAAAGTGGACGACGAGGTGCTTGACAATTTGGAAGAAGTGCTTGTGACGAGCGATGTGGGCGTGGATACAACGCTCAACATCATCCAGCGCATTGAGGCACGTGTAGCACGCGACAAGTACGTCACAACCAGTGAACTCAACAATATCCTACGCGATGAGATTGCCCAGCTGCTTACCGAGAACAATGCCAACGATACCGAAGGCTTCAGTATTCCTGACGCAATACACCCTTATGTTATCCTTGTGGTTGGTGTAAACGGTGTGGGCAAGACCACGACTATCGGTAAACTGGCGTATCAGTTCAAACAGGCAGGACTGAAAGTCTGGTTAGGAGCGGCCGATACTTTCCGTGCAGCTGCTGTAGAACAGATAAGTATCTGGGGTGAACGGATAGGTGTGCCTGTGGTGAAGCAAAAGATGGGCAGTGATTCTGCAAGCGTGGCTTATGACACCCTGAACAGCGCCATCGCCGGAGGAGCCGATGTCGTGCTTATAGATACGGCTGGTCGTTTGCACAACAAAAAGGGACTCATGGACGAACTCACGAAGATAAAGCGTGTACTGCGAAAACTTCTTCCTGAAGCACCGCACGACGTGATGCTCGTGCTTGACGGCAGTACTGGACAGAATGCTTTCGAACAGGCACGGCAGTTTACTTCTGCCACAGATGTTACAAGTCTTGCTATCACCAAGCTTGATGGTAGTGCCAAGGGTGGAGTAGTCATTGGCATCAGCGACCAATTCAAGATACCCGTCCGCTATATCGGTCTCGGTGAACGTGCCGAAGACTTACAACCCTTCAACCGTCGTGAGTTTGTCGACTCACTGTTCCAGACTTCTTAATTTAGGTCGCTTTATTTGAATGAACGAATATCCAACTCAAATATGATGCGCAAGATATCTTCTCCCAAGGACGGACGATGTAGCTCCATTGACCTCATCACCCTCGGATGCAGCAAGAACCTTGTGGACAGTGAGAAGCTCATCCGACAGCTGGAGTTGTGCGGTTACCACGTGACACACGATGCTGAAGAACCTTGCGGCGAGATAGCCATTGTGAACACCTGTGGTTTCATTGCTGACGCAAAGGAGGAGAGTATCAATATGATTCTGAAGCTGGCGCAACGCAAGCAGCAAGGAAAGCTTCAGAAACTCATTGTCATGGGATGCCTTTCGCAACGACACCTACAGGAACTTCAGACGGAACTGCCCGAAGTGGATCGTTTTTATGGCAAGTTTGATTGGAAACAGATTATCACCGACTTGGGTGGCGTCTACCACACAGAGGCAGCCAACGACCGTTGCCTTACTACTCCGCCTCATTATGCCTACATCAAAATAAGTGAAGGCTGCAATCGTCATTGTGCCTACTGCGCCATCCCCATTATCACAGGCAAGCAGAAAAGTCGCCTTATGGAAGATATTGTGGCAGAAGTGGAAATGCTGGTGGCAAAAGGTGTAAGGGAGTTTCAGATCATTGCACAGGAATTAACGGACTATGGTACAGATGTCTACGGCAAACGTGTGATAGCGGAGCTGGTGGATCGCATTGCCGATGTCCCTGGTGTGGAATGGATCAGGCTCCACTATGCCTATCCCACTGACTTCCCTACTGAATTATTGCATGTCATGGCGCGTCGTGACAACGTTTGTAAGTACCTTGATATTGCCTTGCAGCATATTTCAGACAGCCTGCTCACCGCCATGCGGCGACACATCACACGTCAGCAGACCTACGACCTTGTCAAGGCAATACGTTGTGAAGTGCCTGGTATCCATTTGCGTACTACGTTTATGGTAGGTTATCCTGGCGAAACAGAAGACGACTTCCGCCAGCTCATTGAGTTTGTTAAGTGGGCGAGGTTTGAGCGCATGGGTGCTTTCGTTTATAGTGAAGAAGAGGGAACTTACAGTGCAGAGCATTATAAGGATGATGTTCCCGATGATGTGAAACAGGCACGTCTCAGCAAACTCATGCGCGTACAACAACAGATCAGTGCTGACGTGCAGCAGGAAAAAGTAGGGCGGCAAATGCGTATCGTTATAGACCGTGAAGAAGGTGATTACCTCGTGGGGCGTACCGAGTATGACTCGCCTGAGGTAGATCCAGAAGTACTCATTAGGAAATCTGATGCCATCGTCCCCTCTCTGTCTGGAGATGAAAGCCTCCGTCCTGGAAACTTCTGTGTGGCAGAAATCGTAAGTGCTGACGACTTCGACCTCTATGCACGGCCTTTGAATATTGAACACTAACTCCTCCTATCCTGCTCAAAGCATGAACAATAAGGAATTTATCTCTGACCTGACAAACCGTACTCAGTACAACAACCGCGAAGTGACATCACTGGTCAATGCAGTAGTCTCCGTCATTACCAACGAACTTACTGAGGAAAATACTGTTGCTATCCAAGGTTTTGGCACCTTCGAGGTCAAGAAGAAACTAGAACGTGTGTTGTTCAACCCCATTACCAAACAGCGTATGCTTGTGCCACCGAAAATGACGGTAAGCTTTAAGCCCAATACTTCGCTTAAAGACAGAGTGAAGCAAAATCAAAGTGAAGAATCGGGTGATTTTTAACAGAGCTGACCATGGACACCAAAATAAATCTTTCGCAGCTGGCAAAGCAGCTGGCATCGAAAAAAAATATCTCGCAGCGAAGTGCAGAAGCCTTTCTGCGTGAATTCTTTGATTCTATTATCCAGAATGTTACGACAGACAAGCTTGTTAAGGTTAAAGGACTGGGTACGTTCAAACTCATCGAAGTGCTTGACCGCGAAAGTATCAATGTTAATAGCGGTGAGCGCATCGTCATTCCCGGACATACCAGACTCTCCTTCACGCCAGATACTGTGCTTCGGGATTTGGTCAACAAACCTTTTGCCGATTTTCAGACCGTCGTTATCAATGAAGCCACAAACATAGAGGAGATGGAACGTATTGACAGGGAAGAGGGGATGCCAGCAGCAGAGAAAGAAAACGAGGGAGAAGAAACAAACACCTCAATGTCTGATATAGAAGAGCAGGGGTTTGAGATGGAGACAGAACAAAAGGCAGAACAAAATCCGGAGTCGATACTCTCTGTAGAATCTAAACAGGAATTAGAAGATAGGGCGAAAACAGAAGTAGAATTAGAATCCGAACAAGAGCCAGCTCTGGAATCTGCTTCACAACTTGATTCGGAGCCTGTCGTTATTCCTGAATCTGAGGCAAAGCAGACTTCCGAACCAACTTTGGAGCCTATCGTTAAAATCCGTGCCCTGACAGGGGCAGAGATAGGTGCTTTGACTCTGGGCATCATATTGCTTTGTATATTCAGCTACGTCGTCGGCTTTTATCATCTGTTATCTCATGAACCTAACCCTCCACGGGAGCGGACGCCAAAGACCGAGATTTCACGTGTATCCTGCAAGACGTCAACTACACAGACTTTCGTGAGGGATACTCTTCCCATTGTGCCTGATTCTGTAACGCCTGCTCCTGCCGTACCCAACATCTCTGTTCGTCAGGTAAATCAGGATGGTGAATCACTTGCACAAGTGCCCGGAGGCAGGTATCGCATCGTAGGAACTCGGAAGACACATGTCATGAAGTCGGGTGATTATCTGACAAAGATGGCTTTACAGGAATACGGCAATAAGAATTTTGTATACTACATCGTTGTGCATAATGGTATTAAAAATCCCGACAATGTGCCTGTAGGCATGGTAATCAAGCTGCCTGAACTCGAGGAATTGAAAGAGTAAAACTAAAACGATGCATATTTAACAGAATTAAACACAGTGATAACTCTTTTTATCATATCCCATTTGGAAAAAAGGGGGCGATATCGTAATTTTGTACTCAGAAAGCAATAAAAAACATAAATATGGCAGAATCAATAGATATTCGCGAACTAAATGAGCGCATAGAGAGACAAAGTGGATTCGTTACAAATCTTGTGACAGGAATGAATCAAGTCATTGTGGGGCAGAAGCATCTTGTAGAATCGCTTCTCATAGGCCTACTTAGCGACGGACACATTTTGTTGGAGGGCGTGCCTGGATTGGCAAAGACAATGGCAATCAAAACACTTGCACAACTTGTTGATTCCAAATTTAGTCGCATACAGTTCACCCCCGACCTGTTGCCCGCTGACGTTATCGGTACTATGATTTATAGTCAGAAGGATGAGAAGTTTGTTGTAGAACAGGGTCCCGTTTTTGCCAATTTCGTGTTGGCCGACGAAATCAATCGTGCTCCGGCTAAGGTGCAGAGTGCTTTGCTTGAAGCGATGCAGGAGCGTCAGGTCACGATAGGTAAGACGACTTTCCAGCTTCCGAAGCCTTTCCTCGTGCTTGCCACCCAGAACCCTATCGAGCAGGAAGGAACCTATCCTCTGCCTGAGGCACAGGTAGACCGTTTTATGCTTAAGGTGGTTATTGATTATCCAAAGCTTGAGGAGGAGAAACTCATCATCCGTCAGCAGATAAAGGGTGAGCAGCAGAGTGTAAGGCCTGTCATTAGTACCGAAGAAATACAAAAGGCACGTGATGTGGTTCGTCAGGTTTACCTTGATGAGAAAATTGAGCAATATATAGCCGACATAGTTTTCTGTACGCGCTATCCGGAGAAGTATGGTCTGAAAGAGATGAAGGACTACATTGAGTTTGGTGGATCACCTCGCGCCAGCATCAATCTTGCTTTGGCAGCCCGTGCTTTTGCCTTTATTAAACGCCGTGGCTACGTCATTCCTGAGGATGTGCGCAGTGTGGCACACGATGTACTCCGTCATCGTATTGGCCTTACTTACGAAGCAGAGGCCAACGATGTGACGAGTGAAGAGATTGTAAGCAAGATCGTCAATAAGGTCGAGGTGCCCTGATCGGGAGGAAGTGAGGATGGGAACATCTGAAATGCTGAAGAAGGTCAGGCAGATTGAAATAAAAACAAGAGGCCTGAGCAGCAATATCTTCGCTGGCGAGTACCATTCCGCTTTCAAAGGGCGTGGTATGACCTTTTCTGAGGTACGTGAGTATCAGTATGGTGATGACATACGCGATATAGAGTGGAACGTCACGGCACGCTTTGGCAAACCTTATGTCAAAGTTTTCGAGGAAGAGCGTGAGCTGACAGTAATGCTCCTTGTCGATGTCAGCGGAAGTCTTGATTTCGGTTCCGTCAAGCAGTTTAAGCGTAATATGGTGGCTGAGATTGCTGCAACACTTGCTTTTTCTGCCATCCAGAACAACGATAAGATAGGCGTTATATTTTTTTCAGACAAGATAGAGAAGTTCATTCCGCCCAAGAAAGGCCGCAAACATATCTTGTACATCATTCGTGAGCTTCTTGACTATAAGCCAGAAAGTCAGCATACAAACATTGCTTTTGCCTTGGAGTACCTGACGCGTGCCATCAAACGCCGTTGCATAGCCTTTGTGCTGAGCGATTTCATTGACTCGCATTCTTTCCTGCAACCGCTTTCCATTGCTGCACACAAGCACGATGTAGTAGCTATACAGGTCTATGACAAACGAGTGGCAGAGTTGCCGGACATAGGATTGTTGAAGGTATATGATGCCGAGACCGGACAGGAGCAAGTCATTGATACCGGTAGCAGTGTAGTACGCAAGGCACAAGCTAAGTGGTGGAAGCAGCAGTCGATGCGGCTTAAAGACATCTTCAATCGTAGTCAGGTGGATGCCATAAGTGTCCGGACAGATCAGGATTATGTGAGTGTGCTCAGAGGACTTTTTGCAAGAAGAAAGACTTTTTAGGACTCATATTAGGAGGAATAACAGCAATTTGAAATGAACAAATCCAATATATACAAAACGCCGTTCAAGCATCTTTTCATGAAGGTAGTGTGGGGAAGTCTTCTTCTCCTTTCTTTCTGCTTCAGTGTCAGGGCGCAGGTTTCAGTTGACGTGAAGCTTGACTCGATGCAACTCTTTATTGGACAGCAGACGGATCTCACTCTCAGCGTTACTTTTGATGCGAAGCAAAAGCTAAAGATGCCCGATATTAAGAAAGGCCAGGAACTTATCCCGAACATTGAGGTGGTGAATGTTGAAGCACTTGACACTGTCATTCTCAATGATGGCGCTCGGATGAGTGTTAGTCAAACTTATACCATCACGGCATGGGATTCCGCATTCTATTTCCTACCGCCTATGCAGGTGATGATTGATACAAGTAGGTACGAATCCAATGGCCTTGCATTGAAAGTTTATACGGTTGATGTTGATACACTTAATGTTGATCAATTCTTTCCACCTAATGGTATTATGGAATTGCCTTTTCTCTGGGAAGAATGGCGGATGGTAGTATTCGGTACTCTGTTGCTTTTACTGATGCTCGTTTGCATAGGCGTCCTTTACCACCACGTCAAGCATGGCAAACCTATCGTCCGTTTTGTCCGTCGCAGGAAGAAATTGCCGCCTCATAAGGTGGCGATGGATGAGATAGAGCGTATCAAAAGTGAGCGCAAATGGGCAGAGGAAGATAGCAAAGAGTACTATACCTTGCTTACTGATACCTTACGTAACTATATATGTGAGCGTTATGGATTCAATGCAATGGAGATGACTTCCACAGAAATCATCAATCGCCTTATTTCAGAGAACAACGAGGAGGCGCTCGACGAATTGCGTGAAATCTTCCGTACTGCCGATCTCGTGAAGTTCGCGAAGTATAGTACACTTATCAACGAGAATGATGCCAACCTAGTTTCTGCCATAGAGTATGTCAACCAGACAAAGGTAGAAGTTGACCCAAATGCGAAGCCTGAGCCGGAGGTTATTAAGGAGACTGACCAAAAGCGCCTCACTCAGGTAAAAATGATGCGTGTGGCTATTGCGGTATTGGCTGTGCTTTCCATCATTATGTTAGTATGGATAATATGGCGCTCTGCAGATTTGTTAATGTAAAATCATTGAACGTTGACTATTGAAATATGACATTTGAGAATCCACTATATTTGTTTTTGCTGTTTCTGATACCGCCTTATGTGATATGGTATTGGTCCCGTTACAAGACATTCACACCATCCATACGTGTCAGTAGCACAACAGCTATGTTCCAGGCTCCTCGAAGTCTTCGGCAACGGTTGCTACACTTGCCCATGTTATTGCGAGTAGCATGTTATGTATTTGCCGTGGTTGCCTTGGCTCGTCCGCAGACTTCTAATAGCTGGAGCACCAAGCATACTGAGGGCATTGACATTATGCTATGCATGGATGTTAGTACCAGTATGCTGGCAGAGGACTTGAAACCTAACCGTATCGAAGCAGCCAAGAATGTGGCTCTGGAGTTTATCAGCGGTCGTCCTGACGATAACATTGGTCTGACGCTCTTTGCAGGAGAGGCATATACCCAGTGCCCTATGACTGTAGATCATGCTGTGCTCCTGAATCTGCTGAACGGCATGAAGGTCGATATGGCACAGCGCGGCCTTATTGATGACGGTACGGCAATCGGCATGGGTATTGCTAATGCCTTGTCGCGTCTTAAAGACAGTAAGGCTAAAAGTAAGGTCATCATCCTGCTTACCGACGGAACGAACAACTGTGGACAAATTAGTCCAAACACGGCAGCCGATATAGCCAAAAGTTTCGGCATACGTGTCTATACCATTGGTGTTGGTACGAATGGCACCGCACGCTACCCATATCCTGTAGGCGGTCGTATAGAATATGTCAATGTTCCCGTGGAGATAGATACTAAGACTCTCGCTGCTATTGCACGTAAGACAGACGGAGAGTTTTATCGTGCCACGAACAATCAGAAACTGCACGAAGTCTATCAAGAGATAGATAAATTGGAGAAGACGAAGATGAACGTCAAGAAATATTCCAAACGCTATGAGGCATATGGAATGTTCCTGCTTGTCAGTATGCTCTGTCTTCTGTTAGAAGTCTTGCTGAGTAATACAGTATTGAAACGCATACCATAGTTTTCTATCTTCCATGCTGGATAAAGAAGTTACAAACAGTAAATCATAAATAGTCAAATAATAGATTAACTCGATGTTTCGCTTTGAAAGTTCACAATACTTGTACTTGCTGTTGCTACTTTTGGTGCTGGCGGCTATACATTATTATATTATATATAGGAAGCAGCAGCAGATAAAAAAATTTGGCGACCCAGACCTGACTCGCCAGCTCTTTATCGGTGTCTCTCGTTGGCGTCCTGAAGTGAAATTTTGGCTGGCAATGACTGCATTGGCTTCGTTCATTATTGCTTTAGCTCGTCCACAATTCGGCACGCGTCTTGACACTCGCGAACGAATGGGTATCGAAGCAATCATAGCACTGGATGTCAGTAACTCGATGTTCGCCGAAGACGTAAAACCAAATCGCTTGGAAAAGGCGAAGATGTTGGTAAGCAATATGGTGAACGGTATGAAGGACGATAAGATAGGTCTTGTTGTTTTTGCTGGCCAGGCGTTTGTACAGTTGCCTATTACCAGTGATTACGTTAGTGCTAAGATGTTTTTGGAGACAATATCACCTTCCATGATTAGTGTGCAGGGCACAGATATAGCAGAAGCTATCACTCTCTCAATGCGTAGCTTTACTCAACAAGAGGATGTTTCTCGTGCCATCTTCGTCATTACTGATGGTGAAGATAATGAAGGACGTGCTGTTGAGGCTGCGAAGCAGGCTGCGGCACAAGGTGTCCGTGTTTATGTGTTGGGCATCGGCAATCCGGGAGGAGCACCTATTCCCATTCCTGGATCCAACCATTATATCATAGACGAGGCAGGCAATACTGTTATCTCCAAACTCAGTGAGGATATGTGCCGTGAGATTGCTACAGCAGGAGGTGGCTCTTATATTTATGTTGACAATAGCAGTTCGGCCCAGAAAAAACTATCGGAACATCTTGACCGTCTCTCTAAGGCGAAGATAGAGAGCCAGATATATAGCGAGTATGACGAACAGTTTCAGGGCTTTATTCTTATTGGCTTGTTACTGTTGATAGTGGAGGTTATACTGCTCGAACGTGAGAGCAAATCAACTTGGTTGCGTCGCTTCCTCTCCCCCTCTAAAAAGGATAGGAGAGAAAGTCCTTTGCTCCTTGTTTTTTGCTTGTTATTCTTCAGCCTCACGGCAATGTCGCAGACGGACAGAGACTATATTCGCCGTGGAAATCGCCTAATGCGTGACAGCGTGTATGACAAGGCACAGGTGGAGTACCAGAAGGCTATTGAGCGTGACAATACTAACCCTATCTCGCATTATAACCTTGGTAATGCCCTACTTTACCAGAATAAGGCAGAGGATGCTATGAAGGAGTATGAAACGGCAGTTCGTCTGGAGAAAGATAAGGAGCGTTTGGCTCAAATATATCATAATATGGGTGTCCTCCTGCAATCGGCAAAGCAGTTTGACAAAGCGGTAGCTTGCTATCGTAATTCCTTACGTAACGACCCGACGAATGACGAAACACGCTATAACTATGCTCTGAGCCTTTATCAACTTAAGAAGAACCAGCAGAATCAAGACAATCAGGATCAGCAGAAGGATGAACAGGGCAAGGATGAGAAAGAAGAACATCAACAACAGCAGCAGCAGCAACAGCAACCAGAAGAGAAACCACAGGAGCAGCAGTCACAACCCGAACAGATGAGTCGGGAGAATGCGGAGCAGATGCTCAATGCTGCCATGCAGGACGAGAAGGCTACACAAGAGAAAATACAGAAGGCACAGCAACAACGTCGGCAGAAACACCTGCAGAAGCAATGGTAAACACTCTATGTATTTATTGGGGAAGCACCCAGTATTTATCATTGGCGTCCTATGGTGTGTTTTGAAAAAATACGGCAAGATAACCGGCATAGTTCGCGTACAGACAAAATGAAATAGATATATCATAAAAGAAACGATGAGAAGAATATACAGTTTCCTGTTATTATCATTCCTCACGATAAGTGTCATTTATGCGCAGGTGACGCTCAAGGTACAGGCTCCCTCTCAAGCAGAGGTAGGGCAGCGCATCCGTATCAGTTATGTGGCTAATACTACCGATTTAGAGGACTTTCAGGTGAGCGACTTCCAAGGCTTCAATGTCCTTTATGGTCCTAGTACCAGCCGATCCAGTAGTTTTTCGATGAGTGGTGGAAAGACTACGCATACCAGTACTATGACTTTTACCTATACTGTTGTCCCTACGACGGAGGGAACTCTCCGAATACCTGTTGCTTCTATCGTCGTAGACGGAAAGACCGTCAAGAGCGGGACTGCCAGCATTGAGGTGCTTCCTGCTTCATCCGTACAGGGTCAGCAGTCTTCAGGATCGCAGCAAGGGGGCGGATCCCGTCAACGGCAAGGTGATGTTTCCGGCGGTAACATAAGCAAGGACGAACTCTATATAACCGTTACTGCCAACCGCCAGAAGATATATGAGCAAGAAGCCGTCATGCTTACCTACAAGCTCTATACGTTAGTCAATATACAGCAGATATCGGGCGAAATGCCCCAGATAGATGGTTGTCACGTTCAGGAGATGGATCGTCAGGCACAACTCTCGCTGAAGTATGAGCGTGTCAACGGACGCAATTACGGTACTGCCGTATGGAAGCAATATGTACTTTTTCCGCAGAAAACTGGCAAGCTCCGAGTGCCTGGTATCACTTTCGATGCACAAGTGGAGGTGCAGAACCACAGTATGGATCCTTTCGACATTTTCTTTGGTGGTGGCAGTCTCTCACAGATGGTGCGTAAGCAAATCACTACCCCACCCATAGAAATAGAGGTGGATCCTCTGCCTACACCCAAGCCAGATAATTTTTCGGGTGCGGTCGGCAAATTTAGTGTTTCTGCCACACTCACACCAGAGCAAGTTGATGCCAACGATGCAGCCACCCTACGTTTCGTGGTCAGCGGACAGGGTAATATGAAGCTCATCAAGGCACCCAAAGTTCGTTTCCCTCAGGACTTTGAGGTTTACGAACCCAAGGAGGACAATAAGACGACCAGTACTGCCACGGGCTCCAAAGGGACCATCACCTACGACTATGTCGTTGTGCCACGTCATGGAGGCAACTATACCATTCCGCCTGTTGAATTCTGCTATTTCGACCCCGAGGTCAGCACTTACAATACCATTCGTACAGACTCTTTCTCTTTGGCAGTTGCCAAAGGAAAGGGACATGCCGTGGCCTATACTCGCGAGCAGGAAGATCTCAATGTCCTTAGCAATGATATCCGATTTATCAAGCTTGGCAGGTTGAAAGAAGCAGACGTTTATGACTTCTTTGGCACCTCAGCCTACTGGCTCACCTATGTGTTACTCTTCACTATCTTTCTTTTGGCCTTCATGTGGTTCCGTCGTCAACAAAGGCAAAATCCCAACTCATGGAGTACCAAGGGAAGAAAGGCAGGTAAAGTGGCGTCGAGACGCCTCAAGTTGGCAGCTAAACTCATGCGTGAGAAGGGTAGTCAGGGCGATGCTGCTTTCTATGATGAAGTTATGCGTGCTTTACTGGGTTATGCTGGCGACAAATTGTCGTTACCTCAGGGTGAGCTCAGTAAGGATAATGTCATCGGAAAGCTTGCTCAACGTGGTGTGGATCAGTCCGTAGTGGATGCTTTTATCGCCGTCCTTAGTGATTGCGAGTTTGCTCGTTACGCTCCCGTTGACAACTCTGGCATGGCAAAAGAAAAAGTCTATCAGCAGGTATCTGATGTTATTACTCAGATGGATGCTCTGCTTAAGTCGCACAAATAATTCTTAGTATACGATGAAGCATAATATCCTCTTCACCCTTTTCTTTTTTATTGCTTTGTTTTCACGGGCCGCCGATAGTCTGTCGGAGGTAAAGAGCAAGGCCGACAGTGCCTACGCCTGTGCCGACTACATTACAGCAGTCGAACTCTATTCCCAACTCGCAGAACAGAATACGACATCAGATGTCTGTTATAATCTTGGGTGCGCCTATTATCGCATTGATGACATTGCCCACAGTATCCTTTGGTTTGAGCGAGCTTTGCGGCTTAATCCCAGCGATAAGGACATCCTCTTTAATCTCGAAATGGCTCGCACAAAGACCATTGACAAAATTATCCCACAGCATGAATTCATATTATTCACCTACTTTCGTGTTATGACGAATTGGTTTAGTTTGCGCACTTGGACCATCATGGCTTTGTTCTGTTTTGTGCTCATGTTGATCTGTCTGCTTCTTTTTCAAGCGTCTGGTAGCGTGACTATGCGGAAGGCGACTCTTTCCTCCTCCATTATATTGTTGCTGGTTTGCGTCTTCTCCAATGTTTGTGCTATGAGACAGGAGAGCTTCAAACAGACACATGTGAGCGGCATCGTTACTATGCCTGCTGTGACTGTCAAAAGCACACCGACGGATAATGGTAACGATCTCTTCATTCTGCACGAAGGCTCCAAGGTTGAGGTTCGAGATAATAGCCTCAAAGAATGGTGTGAGGTGAGTATTGCTGATGGCAAAGTGGGATGGATTCCTAAGAAAGCCTTCGATGTTATTTAAGAAACGTTGTTTGTAAGACCTCGGGATTCTACCAAAATGCTACTAACAATAATAGAACAACTTATCCAGTGGGACAAGGCACTATTGGTTGCCTTGAATGGTTCATCCTCCACTTACCTCGATGGAATTATGATGACCATCACTGAGACATCTACGTGGATTCCGATGTTTGCCTGCGTACTTTATGCCATAGTTCGCAATAATAATTGGCGAGGCATATTGTTCACTATTGTCATGGTCGCCCTGCTTGTGACACTGGCGGACCGATTCTCCAGTGGCTTTTGCAAACCATATTTTCATCGGTTACGCCCTTCACATAGCCCAGATCTTGCAGGGGTTATTGACTTAGTCAATAATTATCGCTGTGGCCTATATGGCTTTATTTCCAGTCATGCAGCCAATACTTTTGCTGGGAGTACCTTTTTCATACTTTTGTTCCGCAATAAAATGGTCAGTCCATTATTGTTGCTGTGGGCTTGTCTGTCAAGTTATAGTCGGATATATCTGGGTGTTCATTATCCGATCGACATCTTGGCTGGTACTCTTTGGGGCTTGTTCTGTGGCGTGAGTGTCTATGAGCTTTATTATAGGGCAGGTACTCGTTTGCGTCTAATCGCTATTGCTAATTCGTCTGCTTATACTATTACAGGTTATCGACGTGCAGACTTCATTCCGCTCTTTGCTGTATTTCCTTTGACGTTTGTCTATGTTTTGGTCAGAGCTGCCTTTTTTGTCTCGATAAGCTAAAGTGTAAGTGGATGAAAGTTCAAAGTGTCCTTCTCCTTATTTGTCTCTTTCTTACTGCCTGTATATCTGTAGATAAGCGGCAGGACGAGGCATTAGCAGAAAGGTATAATGACTTGTCCTATCGTCTTCGTTATTCCGATATCTCTGTTTCCCTTCGTGCAGCCAAGAAGGCAGAGTCCCTTTCTCAGAAAGGATCTGATGGATATGCCGAGGCACTGAATAATATTGCCTATGTCTGTTATCAGCAGATGCGTTACGACCAGGCTCTATACTTGCTTCGGAAGGTTCACAATACGAGTCGTAATCAATTGGAATTGCTCTGTGCTGACGTGCTTACTATGAAGATTATGCAGCGTATAGGCCAAGGGAAGGAATTCTTTGATAGTCGTCTCTTTGCCCAAAAACGCCTCCAGCGTATCCTTTCCGAGGAGAAAAACCTTACGTTGCGACAGCAGCATCGTTTACAGTATGCTCTCACGGAGTTCCATATCGTTGCCTCCACCTATTATTATTATCTTGGTCAGGATAGTGCAGCCTGTCGAGAGATACAGGATGCAGCTCAGTACGTCAATATAGAGAATGACACGACACAGTGGCTCTACTACCATTATATGAAAGGTAGTGGCGGCCTCGTAGAGGGGACACCCGATGAAGTGACTGTCACAGAGTTTGATCATCTCTTCCGTGTTTATACCTTGGCTAAGGCCAATCATTTTACTTATTTTGAGGCCAATGTTTTGCAGTCGTTTGCTTCTATGGTTTCTGATTCGCTTCGTGCCCGTGAAATCATACGGCAGCATCCTGTTGCCTATAATTTTCTTTACAGCGAACATCTACATTGGATGTGCGATAGTCTACTCCCAAGTCGGTTGCAGTTTGCTGCAGCTATGGCACATCATGCAGTATCTCTCTTCTGTCAGTATCGCGACCTTTTCCAGACAGCTTGTGCATTGCGCACGTTGGGTGAAGTGTATTTTTCTGCAGGGCAATATGATGAGGCGCTCAAAAGTTTCCAATCTGCTTTGCATTTGGCTTCAGATCATAGTCGTTCGCCGTATTATGTGACACCTTGGTTAGCAAGTATACATGAGAATCTCAGTCTTACCTACAGTGCACTTGGTGACAAACGTCTTGCCGACAGTCATCGTAACACTTACCTTGACCTACTTGACGAATCGCGACAGAATAAGGAGTTTGACAGTCGCAAGGCCTTGTTAAAGCAGGAGGTGCAAAACGAACGGTTGAGGCTCATTTTCCTCCTTTCGCTCGTGATGGCTGTGGCAATCCTGTCTGCAGTTTATTATAGACAACTAAAGCGCTGTTCGCGCTCTTCCGAACAAAGGGTACGCGAGATAGCTTCCAGCGCGGCATATCTGCAAGTCAGGCAAAGGCTTGACAAACTCCTTCAGAACAGAGAAGAGCGTTTAGAGGAGTATAGGGAAGAGTGTCAGGTCGTGCAGCAGCGTATCCTTCAGCAGCAAGAACGGCACATCATTGGTCGTACAAAACTGTCTGTCGTTTATGCCATCATCCCTTATCTGGACAGGGTCATTGCAGAGGTCAATAAACTTAAAGGGGCGGATGATAATACTTCTGGGCACCTTTCGTATATTCGTGAGCTATGCTCTGGTATAATGGTCATCAACGACCGACTGACATCGTGGATTCAAATGCAGCAAGGAAAGCTCAAACTACAGGTGACGCGTTTCCCGCTAAGTGATATTTTGCGTGTCATCTCCATGCAACAATATGCTTTCTCACAGCAGCAACTTACGCTTGAAGTGACAGAAACGGATTTCATGGTAAAAGCAGACAAACCATTGACGCTCTTTATGGTCAATACGCTGGTCGACAATGCCCGCAAGTTCACCCCGGTTGGCGGCAAAGTTTCCGTCACGCTCCAAGAAACGGAGAACTACGTTGAAGTAAGTGTTTGTGATACAGGCATGGGGCTTTCTCCAGAAGATGTACAGAAGTTGAACGACAGCAAGGTCTATGACCCGAACCACATAGGAGCATCAAACGCAAACAAGGGCTTTGGCTTTGGCATCATGAACTGTAAAGGCATCATTAATAGTTATAAGAAGCTTTCGCCGTTCTTCAATGTCTGTGATTTCGGTGTGGAAAGTCAACAGGGAAAAGGAAGCCGCTTTTGGTTTCGTTTGCCAAGAGTATTGTCCTTACTGTTCCTATTGCTATTCAATGTTTATGTAGGGGCAATGCCGCAACGCTGTTACGATCTTTACGATTCAATCTACAATGCAAATTTACAAGGTCGATATGCTGATGCTTACTATTTTTCGGAAAACGCAATTAGCATAATAGAGGAGCCCATTGATACGCCTTTGCTTGTTTCGCTTTACAACGAACAGGCAATTGCCGCTCAGGCTCTCGCTTGGTGGGATACCTATCGCCATAGTAATGCGGAATGCGTGCGTCTGCATCGTCTTTATAGTACAGATGAATCGCTTGCCTCTGATTGCCAGTATTTTGAAAAGATAACTGCCGACTCACGTGTTCTCTATGTTTTAATAGTGCTACTGCTTATTACGTTTCTGGTTCTTTTCTACTGTGTTGTGTTGCGTCACCGGTTGCATCAGCGGGCATCACTCAACGACCTTTACTCACGTCTGACTGCCGTGTTGTATGCTTTCCCAGAGAATGTTGCGACTATGGATGGTGAGTTGCAGGAGATTACTCATGGGCTCGAACAGTCTCATCTTTGGAAATATGTTCACGAAATTCAACAAACGATTTCTACTGCATTAACAACGGTACGACAAACGGAGGCTGCCATTGAAGAGGTTGAGGACAAGATACAGCGGATTCGCTTTGAGCATGATCGTCTGTACGTCATGAATCAAATACTTGACAACTCATTGAGCACTATCAAGCATGAGACGATGTATTTCCCTTCACGTATCGAACAAATGACAGAGGAGATGCAACAGCAGGGTGTTAATGCAGAAATGCAGTGTAATCTGCTCGATCTCGTTGTTTATTACCGCCATATCTATATGCTACTCTACGAACAGGCACACAGACAAATGGAACCATCAACCCTTTGTATACAGACACTTGCGGTGAGCAAGCTCTTTGCTTATGCACAATCGCATGGTATTGCATGCATGCCGACGGATGCGTTTGTGAAGGGTGATGAGACGCTACTTCGTCTGTTGATTGATCAGATGTCGGCGGTGTTGCCGTTGACAGACTTTACGCTTGAAGCGAAATACCATGACAGCATGTACTATATAATATGTGCTATAAAAGGCCAGAGACAGAAATTTACACAGTTGTCGGAACTCTTTTCGCCTCGGACAGAGCGATTAGAGTTCCTTGTCATGCGTCAGATAATACGCGAACATGATGCCTTCAGCGGTCATCCCGGTCTTCGTCTTGTAGCGGAGGATACGGAGTATGGATTCAGAATTGTTTTCTCGCTCCTGGCTGCCAAATAAAAATAACACTAATACAGATATGGATAAATTCAAGGTAATTATTGTAGAGGATGATAAGCTCGAGTTAAAAGGCACTTTGCAAATATTGCAGACAGAAGTACCTGAAGCAGAGATTATCGGCACGGCTTCCAGTGAGAGTGAGTTCTGGAAGCTGTTGCGCGAGGGACAGCCCGACCTTGTTCTGCTTGATCTCGGATTGGGTGGCAGTACAACCGTTGGTGTGGATATTTGCAGACAGCTGCGTACGCGCTATGCTGGCATGAAAATTCTCGTTTTTACTGGCGAGATTCTCAACGAACGTCTCTGGATAGACGTGCTCGGTGCAGGAGCTGACGGTATTATCCTAAAAACGGGCAACCTATTGCAGCGCGACGACGTGATGTTAGCGATGCATGGCCGTCACATGGTCTTTAACGAGCCGTTCTTGGAGAAAGTGATGGCACGTTTCCGCAAAAATGTTTGTAAAGAACAGGCTGTCATCGATGCTTTCGTGGAGTATGAGATAGACGAGTATGACGAGCGCTTCCTACGCCATTTGGCTCTCGGTTACACAAAGGACATGATTGCTGGCCTGCGACAAATGCCTTTCAGTACGAAAAGCTTGGAAAAGCGTCAAGTAGACCTTATTAATCGTTTATTCACCGAACGGGAGAGAGGCGGTGTCAATGCTGTGCGCCTTGTGGTACGTGCGATACAGTTGCATATTATAGATCCCGACAACCTTGTAGCCGATGAGCAATAGCGAGCGGAACTTTGCCTGCCTGCTGGTGATGGCAGCTTTACTGCCGTTCCTTTCGTGGGTGTTGTCGGTGTTGGGTGTGCCATGCCGGAGTATCTTCGATGACGATGGACTGCGATGGCTTTTCCGTCATGCCGCTGATTGTCTGCATAGCCGAATCGTGGCATTTACGCTCTGCTGCCTAATGATGCAGGGTGTGATAAGGGAGAGTCTTGTCCCGTTTGGGAAAACATTCCGTCAGTCGCGTTTCTATCGCTTTGCTGCTGTTTATGCTGTCGTGTTTATCTGTATTCTGATTGCTATTGCAGCTCCTGACAATAGTCCATTGCTTAGCATTACGGGAGGCCTTGTGGGAAGTCCTTTGCTTGACGGCTTGCCTTTCCTTGGCTGGTTCTCTTTCATCGTGTTCTGTCTGTGCTATGGGCATAACAGCCACAAGTCTTGGGCTAAAATGCTTACTTATACTATCCGCAATCATCCGCTTGCTATCCCATTCGCTGTCGTTACGTCGTTCTGCTGGCAGTGTATTGAATATATGCTAAATCTATGAAACTTGAAGAACTCAATCCCGTTCAGCGTGAAGCAGTGCTCTGCATTGATGCGCCTTCATTGGTCATAGCTGGTGCAGGTAGCGGCAAGACGCGTGTCCTCACATATAAGGTTGCTTATCTTTTGGAGCAGGGGATGCAGCCATGGAATATCCTTGCTTTGACCTTTACCAACAAGGCTGCTCGTGAGATGCGCGAACGCATTGCTACGCTGGTTTCTCCAGAGAAGGCTGCTTCACTTTGGATGGGTACGTTTCATAGCATCTTTGCCCGTATTCTCCGCATTGAAGGGAATAGATTGGGCTACGATGCCAATTATACCATCTACGATACTGCCGACAGCCTTAGCCTCTTGAAGCTTATCATTCGACAAATGTCTCTTGACGAGAAAGTCTACAAGCCGAGTGCTGTGCAGAACCGTATCTCTGCCGCTAAAAATCGCCTAATCTTGCCATCTTACTATCGGTCTGTCCCTGAGTTCCGCGAGAGTGACGAATTCTCTAAACGTACCCTTACGGCTGAGATATACCGTCGCTATCAGGAGCATTGCAAGCAATCTGGCGCAATGGATTTCGACGATTTGCTGCTGAATACCTGGCTCCTCTTTGAGCACAATCCAGAGGTGCGAGATGCCTGGCAGGAGCGTTTCCATTTCGTTTTGGTTGATGAGTATCAGGATACGAATTTCGCCCAGCACCAAATAGTCAGGCTCCTTACCGACCGTCGTCAGCGTGTCTGTGTCGTGGGTGACGATGCGCAGAGCATATATAGCTTTCGGGGAGCTGACATAGACAATATACTGAATTTCCGCGAGACCTATCCCGGAGCCCGCCTTTTCAAGCTCGAGCGTAACTATCGCTCTACGCAGACCATCGTGAATGCTGCTGGTAGTCTTATCAGCAACAACCGTGGACAGATTACAAAAAATGTGTTTAGCGAGAAGGAGGTGGGCAATCCTCTTTCCCTTCTTATGGCCTATAGCGACATAGACGAAGCGAACATCATCCTGCGCGAAGTGCAGAGGGCGCATCGTGCGGGCATCCCCTACAAGGGCATTGCCGTGCTCTACCGCACCAATGCGCAGAGTCGCAAGATAGAGGATAGCTTCCTCTACGGCCGCATACCGTACCGCATATATGCTGGCATGTCGTTCTACCAGCGCGAGGAAATCAAGGATCTACTCTGTTATCTCCGTCTTGCTGTCAATCCTTACGACGAGGAGTCACTGCGACGCATTGTCAACAAACCGGCTCGCGGCATTGGCGACACCACGGTAAAGAAACTTCTTGCAGCAGCCATGGAGGCAGGAACGTCTGTGTGGAATGTGTTGAAATCAGGTACTTGCCCCGGTCTCAATTCTGGCACGCTTTCCCGTCTGTCTTCCTTCTGCACCATGATGGAGGGCTTCCACCAAAGCGCTGGCACTGACGATGCCCATACTCTGGCTCTGCGTATCGCAAAGGAGAGCGGCCTGTTGCAGCATGTTTTCAGCGGCCATGAGCCAGAGGATGTGTCGAAGCAGGAGAATATGCAGGAGATGCTGGATGGCATAGCATCCTTCGTTGCTGACAGTCAGGAGCAAGGGTATGGCACCCTACTTGCTGACTACCTGCAGGATGCAAGCCTTGCCACTGACTTCGATCGTAGTCATAGTCAGGGTGATGAAGACTGTGTCAACATGATGACCATCCACTCCGCCAAGGGACTGGAGTTTCCCGTCGTGTTTATCACTGGCATGGAGGAAGGACTATTTCCCAGCGAGATGACTGTCGACTCCCCTCGTGAGCTTGAGGAGGAGCGTCGCCTCTTCTATGTTGCATTGACCAGGGCAGAGCGTCAGGTTGTGCTTACCAGTGCCAGATCGCGTTTCCGTGGTGGCAAGGTTGAATACTCCCGCCCTAGCCGTTTCCTGAAGGAGATTCCGCAAAAGTTCTTTGGCAGAAGCGAACCAGTAGTTCAAAAGCCGTCACAAAGTCCGGTGCCTGTAGAACCCCGGGCAATTCACAGACCTTCGCTCCACATTGGGCAACGGCCGGATCGTTATTCTTCTCCTCCTGTAGACAGTCCTGTAGCTTCCTCTCCTTTGACGCGGATTGAGCCTAAGTTGGCTGCTCACGGCACAATTCCTTCTACGTTAGCTGAAAGACTGAAGGTAGGTGCTGTTGTTATCCACGAGCGTTTTGGGCGTGGCACAGTCGAAGATATCCAGGGCACAGGTATTGATGGCAAGGCTACTGTCCGGTTCGAGAATGCCGGCACCAAAGTGCTTATGCTTCGCTTTGCAAAACTTACTATGGCGTAGGGTATTTTTTACTCACTTCATTATTGCGCATTAGGCTAACTTTGCAGAATAACTTCATAAAATTCTACAAATTAAATATTGTAGTTTTATTGTAATAACTTGGGAGTAAGATATGAATAAAAGTATTTATAGATATTTGTAAGGATGACCACGAAATACTATATTTTAATGATCATTTGGGTTTAAGATTGTTGCAGTTCTCAAGAAAGAATAGTATTTTTGCAAAGACGCTATATTAAAAATGAATATTGGTCAGCCTCTGGAGTTATAAAACAAACGAGAAAATAAGAAGCTTTCAAAAACTTCAAAACAAACAAGTGCAAAGTTAAAT